>JAZNLE010000032.1:0-6988 GCA_045578885.1 Acutalibacteraceae bacterium
GGTTATCGCTGACGGTCCTGCTACTTCTAACGGCGAAATTTCACTTGGTAGAAATGCGCTTATCGGCTTTATGACCTGGGAAGGTTATAACTACGAGGACGCGGTTCTTATTAACGAGCGTCTTGTTCGTGACGATATCTACACTTCTATTCATATTGAAGAATATGAAATGGAATGCCGCGATACTAAGCTCGGACCCGAAGAAATTACACGCGATATCCCCAATGTCGGTGATGACGCGCTTAAAGATTTGGATGAACGCGGTATTATCCGCATCGGTGCAGAGGTTACTGCAGGTGATATCCTCGTAGGTAAGGTTACACCTAAGGGTGAAACTGAGCTTACTGCTGAAGAAAGACTTTTACGCGCCATCTTCGGCGAAAAAGCACGCGAAGTTCGCGATACTTCCTTGCGTGTTCCTCACGGTGAATACGGCACAATCGTTGACGTTAAGGTATTTACAAGAGAAAATTCTTCGGAATTAAGCCCCGGCGTTAATGTTGTTGTTCGTTGCTATATTGCGCAGAAGCGTAAGATTTCTGTCGGCGATAAGATGGCTGGTCGCCACGGTAATAAGGGTGTTGTTTCCCGTATTTTGCCGAGCGAGGATATGCCTTTCTTGCCCGACGGTACTCCGCTTGATATCGTGCTTAATCCCTTGGGCGTACCTTCACGTATGAACATCGGTCAGGTACTTGAAGTTCACTTGGGCTATGCTGCAAAGGCTCTCGGTTGGCACATCTGCACACCTGTGTTCGACGGTGCGCACGAAGAAGATATTAGAAACTGCTTTAAGTTGGCAGAAACCGAAACCAAGGCAGACGATTATAAGTATAAGAATTCGCCTGCACTCGACTTCTCACGCATTCCGCTTACAGAGGATGCTAAAACTCAACTTTTCGACGGCCGTACAGGTGAACCGTTTGATAACCCTGTAACCGTTGGTTATATGTATTATCTCAAGCTCCACCACTTAGTAGACGATAAGATTCACGCCCGTTCTACAGGTCCGTACTCATTGGTTACACAGCAACCTTTGGGTGGTAAGGCACAGTTCGGCGGTCAGCGTTTCGGTGAAATGGAAGTTTGGGCACTTGAAGCTTACGGTGCGGCTTACACCTTGCAGGAAATTTTGACCGTGAAGTCCGACGATGTTGTCGGTCGTGTTAAAACCTATGAGTCTATCGTTAAGGGTCAAAACATTCCTGCTCCCGGAGTTCCCGAATCATTCAAGGTTCTTATTAAGGAATTACAGTCCTTGGGTCTTGATGTTAAGGTTCTTGACAAGTTTGAGGAAGAAATTGACCTCAAGCAGTCATTTGACGATGACGATATCGGTCTCGGCACACCTGCATTACCCGAACCGAGCGAATTCCAGGAAGAAACCGTTGTTGACGGTCTTGACGGCTATACCCTTCAGGACGAAAACGGTGAAGACATTGTAGAAACAGTAAACTCAGATGAGTCTTATGACCAATAATTAAGGAGGGGCATATAATGGCAGAAATTGAATTTGAATCCATAAAAATAGGACTTGCATCTCCCGAACAAATCAGAAGTTGGTCACACGGGGAAGTAACAAAGCCCGAAACCATTAACTACCGCACCTTAAAACCCGAACAGGGCGGTCTTTTCTGCGAACGCATTTTTGGACCTACAAAGGACTGGGAATGTCATTGCGGAAAGTATAAACGTATTCGCTATAAGGGCAAGGTCTGCGAACGCTGCGGTGTTGAAGTAACTCGTGCTAAAGTACGCCGTGAGCGTATGGGTACTATCGAGCTTGCAGCTCCTGTTTCGCACATCTGGTATTTCAAGACCATTCCGTCAAAGATGGGCTTGGTGCTTGATATCACCCCTAAAGCGCTCGAACAGGTACTTTATTTCTCACAGTATATCGTAACCGACCCAGGCACTACTCCGCTTGAGAAGAAACAGCTTCTCAACGAAAAGCAGTATAACGATATGCGCGAAAAATATGAGGACGACTTCAAGGCAGGTATGGGTGCAGAAGCAATTAAAGAATTGCTCTCAGAAATCGACCTCGAACAGATTTGCGCTGAGCTTCGCAAGGAGCTTGAAGAAAGCGTTGGTCAGAAGAGAATCCGTACTTTGAAAAGACTTGAAGTTTTGGAAGCCTTCAGACAGTCGGGCAACCGTCCCGAATGGATGATTCTTGATGTAATTCCGGTAATTCCGCCCGATTTGCGCCCGATGGTACAGCTCGACGGTGGCCGTTTTGCAACAAGTGACCTTAATGACCTCTATAGACGTGTTATCAACCGTAACAACCGTCTTAAAAGACTTCTTGAGCTTCACGCTCCTGACATCATTGTCCGCAACGAAAAGAGAATGCTTCAGGAAGCTGTTGACGCTCTTATCGACAACGGCAGACGCGGTAAGCCTGTTACAGGTCCTAACAACCGTCCGCTTAAATCCCTTTCGGATATGCTTAAGGGTAAACAGGGACGTTTCCGTCAGAACCTTCTCGGTAAGCGTGTTGACTACTCTGGCCGTTCGGTTATCGTTGTAGGCCCTGAGCTTAAGATGTATCAGTGCGGTCTTCCTAAGGAAATGGCACTTGAGCTCTTCAAACCTTTCGTAATGAAGCGTCTTGTTGAAACCAAGATTGTCACAAATATTAAAACTGCAAGAAAGATGGTAGACCGTGCTTCAGCTGAAGTATGGGATGCATTGGAACTTGTAATTAAAGAACATCCCGTTCTTCTTAACCGTGCTCCGACACTTCACCGCTTAGGTATTCAGGCATTTGAGCCTGTACTCGTTGAAGGTAAGGCACTTAAACTTCATCCGCTTGTATGTACCGCATACAACGCCGACTTTGACGGCGACCAGATGGCTGTTCACGTACCCCTTTCTGCAGAAGCTCAGGCAGAGGCTCGCTTCCTTATGCTTGCGGCTAATAACCTCTTAAAGCCCTCTGACGGTAAGCCTGTAACCGTTCCTACACAGGATATGGTTCTCGGTTCTTACTACTTGACACTTGTTAAGGCAGAGGAAAAAGGAACTAATAAGGTATTCAGAGATAAGAATGAAGCTATAATGGCTTATAATGACGGTATTGTAGGTCTTCACGCTCCTATCAGAGTTAGAATGACTAACGAAAACGGCGAGCATAAGCTTGTTTGGTGTACTGTCGGCTTCATTATCTTCAATGAAGCAATTCCTCAGGACTTGGGCTTTGTTGACAGAACAAATCCTGAAAATGAATTCGAGCTTGAATGGTGCTTTAAACTTCGTGATCCGAATAAGAAGTTCGTTGAAAACAACGACGATATTATTCAGAACAAGGTTGGCAAGAAGCAACTCGGTAAAATCATTGATAAATGTATCGTAATTCACGGCACAAGCGAATCTGCACTTGTTCTTGATAAGGTAAAGGCAACAGGCTTTAAATATTCGACTAAGGGCGCTATCACCGTTGCGGTTATCGACGCGGTAATTCCGCCTGCTAAGAAGGAAATTTTGGCTGCTGCTGAAGAACAGATTGATAAGGTTACCAAGAACTACCGTCGCGGTCTTATCAATGACGACGAAAGAAGCCGTCATGTAATCGAAATCTGGAACAAGGCTACCGAAGATGTAGCAGATGCTCTTAAGGGCAACCTTGACGAGTTCAACCCCATCTTTATGATGGCAGACTCGGGCGCGCGTGGTTCTATGAGCCAGATTCGTCAGCTTGCAGGTATGCGCGGACTTATCGCAAATACCGCTGGTAAGGTCATCGAAGTTCCGATTCGTGCTAACTACCGTGAAGGTCTTAACGTTTTGGAATACTTCATTTCTTCTCGTGGTGCGCGTAAAGGTCTTGCCGATACCGCGCTTCGTACCGCTGACTCGGGTTACCTTACCCGCCGTCTTGTGGATGTAGCACAGGATGTTATCGTTCGCGAAGACGATTGTGGCACCGAAGAAGGTCTTACAATTTCGGACATCAAGGACGGCAACCACATTCTCGAACCGTTGGAAGAGCGTCTTGAAGGCCGTTACCTTATGGAAGACCTCTATGTTGACGGAGAGCTTCTCTGGTCTAAGGATGAAATCGTTACCGCAGAAGCTGCTAAGAAAATTGTTGACGCAGGTATTACTTCTATCACCATCCGTTCAGTACTCACTTGCCACAGCCACCACGGCGTATGTAAGAAGTGCTACGGTCGTAACCTTGCTACAAGCAAACCGGTTACTACAGGTGAAGCAGTTGGTATCGTGGCTGCTCAGTCTATCGGTGAACCTGGTACACAGCTTACAATGCGTACCTTCCATACAGGTGGTATCGCATCTACCGAAGATATCACACAGGGTCTTCCCCGTGTTGAAGAACTCTTCGAAGCAAGAAGACCCAAGCGTTGCGGTCTTATCGCTAAAATCGACGGTACTGTTCGCATTACCGAAGAAAAGAAGAGCAATGTTATCATTATTACTAATGACGAACTTAAAACCGAAGAAAAGGTTACAATTCCTTACGGTGTACGTTGCCTCGTTAACGACGGTGACTATGTAAAAGCAGGCGATATGTTGATTCCTGGCTCCAAGTATCCGCAGGATATCCTCGAAGCACAGGGACCTGAAGCTGTTCAAGAATATATCATTGCTGAAATTCAGAACGCATACCGCACACAAGGCGTTGATATCAACGATAAGCACATCGAAGTTATCATCCGTCAGATGATGAGGAAGCTTCGCATAGTTGATGCAGGTTCTACTGACTTGTTGCAGAATTCAAGCTATGAATATAAGGAAATTGCCGATGCAAATGACGTTATTCAGGCAAGAATCGATGCAGGTGAGGAAGGTCTCGAGAAGGCTACCTACAAGGCAACACTTTTGGGTATTACAAAGGCATCTTTGGCTACCGAATCCTTCTTGTCAGCCGCTTCTTTCCAGGAAACCACACGTGTTCTCACAGAAGCCGCTATCAAGGGTAAGGCAGACCCATTGTTTGGTCTTAAGGAAAATGTTATTATCGGTAAGCTCGTACCTGCAGGTACAGGTATGAAATCGGAAGAAATCAATCCCTCTGTTTTGGAAGAAGAAATTCCTGAAATCGCAGAAGAATTTGATGCTCCCGCAGAAGTTGAAATCGAAGTAGCCGAAGCTGTAACTGAATAAAATTTTAAAACTCTCGCAGAAATGCGAGAGTTTTTGTTGTATAGCGAAAACCACACGATAGTCGCGTGGTTGGGGAGAGGTTAACCGATGAACAAGGAAAAATCTTGATATATGACTTGTCTCCCTCTGACGAAGGTGCGGGTGTCCAGTGGACACCTCTGCAAAGCAGAAGCACCGACCGAGGCGGAAGCCGAGACGGTGGATTTTGCGGAGCAAAAGACGGAGGGAGAGAAGAACTATAAATTATATCGATGTTTTACTATTTCTCTCCCTCAGTTTCGCTAACGCTCAACAGCTCCCTCGTCAGAGGGAGCCAAGCATCTTAATATACCTGTTTACAGGTGGCAAGTAATACTTGTATGGCTGGCAGGCCAATCATAAAGCGCACTTGTGCGCCG
Organism: Acutalibacteraceae bacterium; assembly: GCA_045578885.1. Lineage (GTDB taxonomy): Bacteria > Bacillota > Clostridia > Oscillospirales > Acutalibacteraceae > UBA737. Next base: position 5,529 of record JAZNLE010000032.1, read on the forward strand.
CAGTATCGTTTAGGGCTATGCCCGAAAATGAAATACCACCCGCTATGTGAACTGTCCCAATTTGTGCGGGCAGTACAAAAACACCCTTTATGGTAGTAAAAATTAAATTTCAAGCGACATACTGACATCGCTTTTCAAGTGGTGTCAGTTTTGTTTTTAGTTATATACGATGATGATTGTAGAAATGGATGTACTCACCTATAAGGAGGCTCGCCTCCTCATAGGTTTGAAGTTTTTGGCGATAAATACACTCAGTTTTAAGAATTGAAAAGAAATTTTCCGCCAAAGCGTTGTCATACGGATTTCCTCTTCTTGACATTGACGGTGTAATATTGTATTCTTGAGTTAGTTTAAAGTATGCTTGCGAGGTATACTGAAAGCCTTGGACTGTTTCTTTAGAACCTCAGCAATCTCCGCAATTTTTTCGGTAAAGCTGATTTTGGGGTCGCTGTCGATATATCTTACACCAAATCCGCCACCGAGATTCAAAACCTCGGGGATATAGCCATAGGTGGCTTTAATATCGGAAATAAAGGTGAACATCAACTCACTGGCAAGGTCGAAGGGTTCGCTGTCGAAAATCTGCGAGCCGATATGACAGTGGAAGCCCAAAAATTCAACATTGGAAAGCTTTAAAATCTTGCCGTCGGTTTCTTTTGCCTGATTTGTATCAATTGCAATACCGAACTTTGAATCGATATTGCCTGTTGAAATTTTCTCGTGGGTATGGGTGTCAATACCCGGTGTCACGCGAAGCAAAATCTTCTGCTTAACGCCTTTTTCCTTTGCGATTTGGTCGATTGCGAAAAGTTCTTCCTCGCTGTCGACAACAAAGAAACCAACCTCGTTTTCCATGGCAAAAGCGATATCGCTGTCGGTCTTGTTGTTGCCGTGGAAAAAGCAGTTTTCCATCGGATAGCCTGCCGCGGCGGCGGTATAAATCTCACCGCAGGACACCACATCAATATTCATTTTTTCTTTCGCGGCGATGCGGTAAATCTGCTTGCAGGAAAAGGCTTTGCTTGCAAACTCGGGGTAGGGGCCTGCGGGAAAATATTTCCGCTCGCGGCTTATCTTTCGCAAACCCCTATTGATTACATAAATAAAAAGAGGGTAGACAAGGCTTGCAAATTGCTCTTAACCCGTAATCTGTCGATTGAAAATATTATGGAAGAGGCTAGGTTTTCTAACCTTAGTTATTTTTATAAAAAGTTTAAAGAGCTTAAAGGAATTACCCCAAAACAATGCCGTTCTCAGAATAAAGAAAATCTTAATATTAAATCTAAAAGTTAAAAATTTTAAAAAATGCTTGACAAATTAACAATAAGTGGTTATAATATCACTGTTGCAATTCCAAAGACAGCAGGTGGCGAAAGCCGTAAGTTTAACGCCTGCCGAGGTTAAGCGATTAAAATTTTAAGTTTTACTTGATATTTTTATGCTTGTCCGTAGTCTTTGGG
>JAZNLE010000033.1:0-11171 GCA_045578885.1 Acutalibacteraceae bacterium
ATCGCGGTGTAAAATACGGTGGTTGGTTTATGAAATATGAAGCACCGACGAGTGCTGAAGAAAAAATGGCAGAAATGAAAAATATAAGCACCTATATTTTCGATATTTCTCCTACAGGCGCTACTATAACGATAAAAGATACTAATGTGCCCCCAAATATGTATGGGCAGTGGTATGAAATAGAAAAGAAAATTGACGGTAATTGGTTTAAGGTTGAAACGGTAATTAAAGAATATGGTTTTGATGACCTCGGGTATTTGCCCGATAAAAACAATGAAGTGAAGTTTAAAATAAATTGGGAATGGTTATACGGAAAGTTACCGCAGGGACATTATAGAATTTTAAAAGAAGTAAATAACCAATATATAGCTATTGAATTTGAAATTGCGACATAATAATCAGAAAAGAGAGTACCAACCTTTATAGTTAGTGCTCTCTTTTAATTTATTGTGTTATAAGCTTTATTCCATTTTCGAGCTGTTCGTAATTTATCATACCATTCGCATAAGTTACAAGATTTCCGTCCTTGTCAATAAAAAAGGTTGCGGGGAAACCTGTCACATAATAATTATTAACCGCCTGAAGCTCAGTATCGAAGAAAACATCGAAATCGAACTTTTCTTTTTCGACATACTTTTTAGCGGTTGCAACAGTTTCCCGAACACCGTCGGTAGCGTTGACCATCAAAAACTGAACATCGGGATATTTTTTATAAGCCTTATTAAAATCGGGCATTTCTTCTTTACAGTAATAGCACCAAGTAGCCCAAAAGTTAAGTACAACAGGTTTACCCTTAAAGTCCGAAAGGCGCACCTTATTACCGCCATAATCGACAACCGTAAAATCGGGAGCCGAATAATCTTCTTGCGCGTTTTCGTCTTTGCTTTCAGTCGGGGCATTACTAGCGAGATTATCAGTATTATAAACCTTGCTTAAGTTTTTATATAAAAACGATGCGCCGACAATAATACCCACCAAAGCCACTGCAATTATTATCCATTTTAGAATATTTTTCATCATCTTCTCCTATGAAAGCAAACTCAAAAATTTGCCGAAAAGCCCTGAAGCCATAAGTACGCCTACCACAACGAGTAGCATACCGCTTACAGTATTTATAACCCTGTAATACTTTTTGATAAATGTAAAGGCGCCTTTAAGTTTATCTATAAGTAAAGCGCTTATAAAAAACGGTATGCCAAGTCCCAGAGAATAAAGCAATAGCATTATAACACCCTCGAAAACACTTGCTCTATTTGCCGCAAGCATCAAAGCCGAGCCTAAAAACGCACCGACGCAGGGTGTCCAACCGACCGAAAATACCACACCAAACAAGAGTGACGAGAAAAAGCCAAGGTTTTCCGCCGTTGCGCCTTTCGAACCTTTAAAAATATTGAGCCTTAAAACACCCAAAAAATTAAGACCGAAAAAGATCACAATAACCCCCGTTATAATATTAACGGCGGTTTTGTATTCAGTAAGTAATCTGCCAAATGTACCCGCGAGTGCGCCCATAAGCACAAAGATAACCGTAAACCCAAGTATAAACCCCGAGGCGTTTTTTACAACCCTTTTTGTATCGTCACGGCTACCGCCCGCAAAATAGGATACATAAATCGGTAACATCGGCAAAAGACAGGGGGAAACAAATGTAATTATCCCCTCTAAAAAAGAGATAAAATATTGCATTTAAAATTAGCCCTCTAACATTGCGAGTATCTGGGCTTTAGGGCGGGCGCCCGTTGATTTGTTTACTATCTCGCCATTTTTCATAACAACAAGTGTCGGGATGCTCATAACTCCAAATTCACCTGCAAGCTCGGGTTGTTCGTCAACATTGATTTTACCCACAAGATACTGAGGATTTTCTTCTGCAATCTCGTCAACTATCGGCGACACCATACGGCAAGGGCCGCACCAATCGGCAAAAAAGTCGAGCAAAACGATTTTTTCGCTGTTTTTAACCTGTTCAAAATTCTCTTTATTTACACTTAATACTGACATAAATCTACATCCTTTCTATTATTTATATTTTCATTATACCACAAAATTTTTAAAATTCATAGCAAAACCGACATTTAAAAACATTTTCCACTCTTGCAGTCGGAGGTTTCGCCCTTTTTGTAGCAAAGTTCATTCGGACACTGATTTTTCGTTAGCATATCCACGATATTTTTAACGGTGGTTTCGGCGATATTGCTGAGCGCTTCTTCGGTCAAAAACGCTTGATGCGAGGTTACAATGACGTTCGGCATTGAAATAAGTCGCGCGAGGATATCGTCCTCTAAAATATGCCCCGAATTATCCTCGAAAAAGAGGTCGGATTCCTCTTCATAAACGTCGAGACAAGCTGCGCCTATTTTTCGGCTCTTAATTCCGTCAAGTAATGCCTCGGCATCAACCAAAGCACCGCGCGAGGTGTTAAGAATTACCACTCCCTTTTTGCAGCGGTCAATTACATCGCGGTCAATAATATGATAGGTTTCTTCGGTAAGAGGACAGTGAAGAGATATAATATCGCTTTTTTCAAAAAGCTCCGAAAGTTCAACATATCTCACCGTGTCGCTGTTGTCAAAATTCTCTGCAGGGAATTTATCGTAAGCTAAAACCTTCATACCAAAGCCACGGCAGATATCAACAAAAACTCTGCCAATTTTACCCGTGCCGATAACGCCCACTGTTTTTCCGTGCAAATCGAATCCCGTAAACCCCGAAAGACTGAAATTAAAGTCACGCGAGCGGATATAAGCCTTGTGAATACGGCGAATAGATGTAAGCAAAAGCGCCATCGCGTGCTCAGCTACCGCGTATGGTGAATAAGCAGGAACGCGAAGCACATGGATTTTGCCGAAAGCGTACTTCATATCGACATTGTTAAACCCTGCGCAACGAAGCGCGACAAGCTTTACTCCAAGCCCGCACAAACGGTCGATAACCGCAGAATTTACGGTATCGTTTACAAAAACACAAACCCCGTCATACCCCTGCGCCAAGTCGGCGGTATCCTCGTTAAGCTTGGTTTCAAAATATTTAAAACTAACGCCGTGTTCCTCGCCGAAGCGCTCAAAAGACGGCTTGTCATAAGATTTTGTATCAAAAAATGCAATTTTCATAGAACAATCTCCTTTAGAGTTATTCTTCCGCTTCGAGCAAATATTTAATCATTCTTTCGGGATTATCCAAAAATTGCTTTGTGGTTTTGTAATGCTCGGTTTGTTTATATCCGACTTTCGAAATTCCGTTTTCCGAGAGCTCGATAATTTCCGCATTGGGATATGCCATAATTATCGGCGAATGGGTAGCAATTATAATCTGCGAATTAGCTTTAACAAGGCGGTCAATTTCAGCAATCAAAGTAAGTAAGCGCATCGGTGAGAGTGCCGCTTCGGGCTCGTCGAGAATATAAAGCCCATTTCCGCCAAAGCGGTTTTGTATAAGTGACAAAAAGCTTTCGCCGTGGGACTGCTTATGTAAAGACACACCGCCGTAGCTCTCTATTACAAGCGGATCAAAAGACGGCTCTTTATCCATATCATCGATATTACTCGCAAGATTATAAAGGCTTTCCGCTCTAAGAAAATATCCGTCTTTTGCCGATGTCGATTTTACGGTATCAAGATATTTCCAAAGCGAAGAATGGGATTCATTTGTCGAAAAGGTGAAATTCCTGCCTCCACCCTCGGCATTAAAGCCAACGGCTATTGCTATCGCCTCAAGCAAGGTTGATTTGCCCGTTCCGTTTTCGCCAACAAGAAATGTGACGGGCTTTTCGAAAGAAAGCCTTTCCATTCTTGCGAGATGCTCTATTACAGGAAGTCGACGCAAATATGAATTTTCAGGCGGTAATTCTAAAAGCTCAATAGCCCTGAGATAGTTTCTTTTTAGCATCCTTTCACCTACTTTGTCGCATATATTTTTACTTTATTATATAATGCGCATACAATAAAATCAAATAAATTTCTTTTTGTTGCTTTTCGTATATTTTAGTGATATATTAAATATAAAAACGAAAGGGAAAAATACTTATGAAGCTCAATTACAAAAGAGTTATCCTTGTCGGTATGGCGTTCTTTCTTATAAGCGCTTTCTGGCAGGCATACGATTCTATCATTCCGCTTATCCTTACCAATCACTTTGGACTTCCGCAATCGGCTTCGGGCGCGGTTATGTCTATTGACAATGTTTTGGCGGTATTCTTACTTCCAATTTTTGGCGCGCTTTCCGACAAAACAAGCACCCGCTTCGGCAAGCGTACACCCTTTATTTTCTTTGGTACAATTGCGGCGGTTATTGCCTTTATTGGTCTTTCTTTAATTGATAACATCCAGCTCGCGCGTGTTATTGCTGCAGGTATACCTAATTTATCTGCCACCGCAAGTTCCGAAATCATCCAAAAAACCACACTCGAGCTCACCCTTAGCAATCCGCTTCCGCTTATCGGCTTTATTGCGACATTACTTGTAACCCTTATTGCTATGGCAACCTTCCGCTCCCCTGCGATAGCACTCATGCCTGATGTTACGGTAAAACCCTTGCGTTCTAAGGCAAACGCTGTAATCAATCTTACAGGTACCTTTGGCGGTATTTTGGTGTTGGCGCTCGGTATGGTATTTGCAACTTCTAAAAACCACTATATGCAATACACAGGCTATTTCTTAGCTGTTGTAGCCTTAATGCTTGTGGGCTTTATTATCTTCCTTTTGTCTGTTAAGGAAAATAAATGGGCAAATGAGATGGAAGAAGAAACAAATAAATTAACACCGGAAGAGACGACCGACAACCAAACCACAAACGGCAAACTTTCAAAAGCACAATTCCGCTCTCTTATTTTGATTTTGGCTTCTGTCGCGCTTTGGTTTATCGGTTATAACTCAATTACAAGTAAATACTCGGTATATGCTACCAACATTTTAGGGTTCGACTTTAACCTAACCCTTATTATCGCACAGGCGGCAGCTATCGTTTCCTACATCCCCGTTGGTATCGTAGCCTCAAAGGTTGGCAGAAGAAAAACCATTTTAGCAGGTGTTATAATTCTCGCCTCTGCCTTTTTCCTCGGAAATTTTGTTACATCAAGCACACCCGAATTTATTATGTTCCCCATCTTTATCTTAGCAGGTATCGGCTGGGCAACAATCAATGTAAACTCCTTCCCGATGGTAGTAGAACTTGCAAAATCGGGTAATATCGGCAAATACACAGGCTATTACTACACCGCCTCAATGTCGGCGCAGATAGTAGCGCCCATACTCTCAGGCTTCCTTTACGATGCTTTGGGTATGCGCTACACCTTCTTCGCTTTCGGTACGGTATTTGTCGCACTCGCATTTATTACTATGTTCTTTGTGCGCTACGGCGACTCTAAAGTAGAGAACACCAAGAGCGCGCTCGAAATGTTGGATGTGGACGAATAATGACAGTTTTATATATTATTTTAGGTATTATTGTTTTATTGATTGCTCTTTATTTCTTGGTGTTTATCCGACCGTACGCTAAACCGCCGCACGACAAAAGATTACTGTGTGACTACGCTCACAGAGGACTTCACGGAAACGGCGTGCCCGAAAATTCGCTCGAAGCCTTTCGCCTCGCAGTAGAAAACGGCTTTGGAATTGAACTTGATGTACAGTTGTCCCGCGACGGCGAGGTTATGGTCTTTCACGATTACACCCTTAAGCGTATGACAGGTGCCAACAAAAAGTTGAGCGAGCTTACCCTCGAGGAACTAAAAGAGCTTTCACTTGCAAATACTAACCAAAAAATCCCGACCTTTAAAGAGGTTTTGAAAGCAGTAGACGGAAAGGTACCGATACTCGTCGAACTCAAAGGCGAAAGCCTTGATGCTTCGCTCTGCCCAAAGGTTGCCGAAATTTTAAAGAATTACAAGGGGTTATACTGCATTGAGTCTTTTAACCCGTTTCTTATTAAGACTATGCGTAAATACCTGCCCGACGATTATTACGGACAGCTTTACACCAATGTCTGCAGGGATAAGAAGAAATACAGCGCGCTTAATATTTTGCTCACCCTTATGATATTCAACTTTTTGTCAAAGCCAGATTTTATAGCCTTTAACAAGCTTGACAGACGTTCATTTGTAGTAAAATTTATAACTTCCGTTTATAAAACCGAAAAATTCGTCTGGACGGTCAAAACACCGAAGGAAAAAGCCGCCGCCAAATTTTACGGTGAACACGCAATATTTGAGAACAAATAACGAAAACTCCCTAAACCGCCATGGTTTTGGGAGTTTTTGCTTTTTTAAGCTATTAAACTCTATTATCAAAAAATTTCACTAAAACGCACTATCATGCCAGCCGTATTTTTCAAGGTCCACAGTACCGTCTTTTTCAAAAACTATGCCCTCTTTTTCGAGCAAATCTCTTTGCGCATTACCTCCCCCGAAAACAAAAGCTTCTGCCACCTTGCCCTCGCGGTTTACTACCCTGTGGCAAGGAATAACCATCGGCGCGGGATTATTGTGAAGCGCATAACCCACAACCCTCGCTAAGCGGGGATTACCCGCCAAAAGCGCCACATATCCATAAGTTGCAACTTTACCTTTTGGTATTCTTTTCACAACTTCATAAATTTTCTCGAAAACTGACATTTTATCACCCTTACAAGTATTCCCCAATATATCACTTTAATATAAGACTTTTCTTATATTTCAAAGGGGAAATTCCGTACACCTTTTTAAACTTTTCGCAAAAGTAGTTACTGTCGTTAAAGCCACACGAAAAGGCTATCTCCGAGATACTTAAATCCTCGTTCTGCTTTAACATAGTTTCTGCTTTTTTAAGCCTTAAAAGCGAGATATATTCATTAAAACCAAGCCCCGTTTCCTTTTTAAAAACGCGGGAAAAATGCTCTGGGCTCACCTTGTATTCATCCGCTAAAGCAGTGAGGGTTATGTCCGAAGTATAGTCCTCATTAAGACGCTCAAGCGCCCTTTCGACATACTCGTTCTGAAGACGGGTATTCTGGTACTTATTTTTAGTGCGATAGACAATTGCCAAAAGCTGTTGCATATACCCTTTTATAAGACTATCGGAAAAATCGTCAGCGTGAAGATACTCGCGCTCAATACTTTTAAGAATTGAATATACTTCACCTTTGTATTTTTCATTTCTATAAACAAAAGCCTCTCTCAACGTCACATTCTCAAGATACTCTCCCGAGCAGTTTATAAGCAGTCTTGAGTGCATATTCTGATAGGCGGTTTTATGAATTATCCCCTTAGGAATAAATACAATATCCCCTGCCGCCATCTCGAAAAGCTTGCCCTCAATAAGATAATGGCAGACCCCCTGTTCAAGATAATAAATCTCATACAGCGAGTGATAATGCTTACTGCTCTTGACCGAGCGGGTAAGCGCTGTGGCGTTATAAAAAAATCTTCTGTTTTCTTCTGTTTTAATCTTCGGCACTCGAAATTCACTCCTTATGAGTCAAATTATACTATCTAATATCAAAAAAGTAAAGAAAATAAATGTAAAATGTCAATATTTTTAAGGAAAATAGCAAAAAATTGATATATAATGAATTTGAAAATAAATTTTTGGAGGTTCTACTATGAAATACGTAGGCAAAAAAGTTGAAGACATCAAAATTGCTTATATCGGCGGTGGCTCACGCGGCTGGGCTTGGGGTCTTATGAGTGACCTTGCAAAAGCTGACGACATAAGCGGTACAGTTGCTCTCTATGACATCGACATGGAGGCTGCTAAAAACAACGCAATCATCGGTAACAGAATCGGCGATGTTGAAGGTTGTAAATCTGTATGGAAATACGAAGCAACCGAAACAATCGGCGAAGCACTCACAGGCGCTGACTTTGTTATTATCTCAATTCTTCCTGCAACCTTTAAGGAAATGGAATCTGACGTACATCTTCCTGAAGAATACGGCATTTATCAGGCAGTAGGCGATACTGTTGGCCCCGGCGGTTATGTTCGTGCGCTTCGTACCGTTCCTATGTTTGAAGAAATCGCTTTAGCTGTTAAAGAATACTGTCCTGAAGCTTGGGTTATCAACTACACTAACCCGATGACCATATGCGTTAAGGCTCTCTACACAGCATTCCCCGAAATCAAGGCTTTCGGTTGCTGTCACGAAGTTTTCGGCACACAGCTTTTGATGGCTAAAATGCTCGAAGAAAACCTCGGCATTGAAAAGGTTAACCGCGAAGACATCAAGGTTAATGTTGTTGGTGTTAACCACTTTACATGGCTCACATCTGCTCACTATGAAGGTATGGACTTATTCCCGATGTATAAGGAATTTGCCGACAAGTATTACTATGAAGGCGTTACCACCGACTTCGGCGGTCACCTTAACGACTGTTTCTCTTGCTGGCAGAGAGTTAAGTTTGACCTCTTTAAGCGTTACGGCTACATAGCAGCTGCAGGTGACCGTCACTTAGCAGAATTCTGCCCTGGCGACTGGTATCTTAAATCTCCCGAACAGGTTGAAGACTGGAAATTCGGTCTTACTCCTGTAGAATGGCGTTGGAACGACCTTTCTGAAAGACTTGCTAAGAGTCAGCGTCTTGTAAACGGCGAAGAAGATTTCGAGCTTAAGCCCACAGGCGAAGAAGGCGTTGAACAGATTCGCGCAATCTTAGGTCTTCGTGACCTCGTAACCAATGTTAATATGCCTAACGTTGGTCAGGCTCCCAATCTTCCTATGGGCGCAGTTGTTGAAACAAATGCTGCTTTCACCTGCGGTACTGTAACCCCTGTTAACGCAGGTCCTATTCCGATGGAAATCTATCCCCTCATTGCTAAAATCTGCGGTAATCAGGAAATCGTTGTTAAGGCTTGCTTTGAACGTGACCTCGAGCTTGCTTTCTCTGCTTTTGCTAACGACCAGCTTGTTCGCTTACCTCTCGATAAAGCTCGCGAGCTCTTTAACAAGATGGTTCTTAACACCAAAGAATACTTAACAATGTATAATTTAGAGGATTTGAAATAATATGTTAAATAAAACTATTCGACCCGAAAGGGTTATCCAATTCGGCGAAGGCGGTTTTTTGCGCGGTTTCGTTGACTGGATTTTACAAATCACAAACGAGAAAACCGATTTTGACGGCTCTGTTGTAGTAGTACAGCCTATTGATAGAGGTATGTGCGAAATGCTCGAAAAGCAAAATTGTGTTTACACCCATGTTATGCGCGGACTCAAAGACGGCGAACCTACCGTTGATAAGAAATTTATCGATGTTATATCCCGCACAGTTGAGCCTTATAAAGACTGGGCTTCGTATATCGCTTTGGCAGAAAACCCCGACTTCCGCTTTGTTGTTTCCAACACCACCGAATCGGGCATCTGCTTCGACGGTAATGATAAACCCGAAAATGCTCCCAATGTAACCTTCCCTGCAAAAGTAGCCCTTTTGCTTAAAAAGCGTTTTGATTTAGGATTAGGCGGTTTCGTGTTCTTGCCTTGCGAGCTTATAAACAAAAATGGTGAAACCTTAAAGCAATATATTCTCGACTATGCAGAGCTCTGGGGCTTTGGTGCAGACTTCAAGGCTTTCGTAGAAAACGAAAACACCTTCACCAACACACTTGTTGACCGCATTGTTACAGGCTATCCGAGAGAGGAAAAGATTGATGTCGGATACGAGGATAATATGCTCAACACAAGTGAGCTATTTCACCTTTGGGTTATCGAGGGTAACAAAGAATTCTTAAAAGAATTACCCCTCGATAAAACAGGTCTTAACATCATTATCACCGATAACCTCGAACGCTACAGAACAAGAAAGGTTCGTATCTTAAACGGCGCTCATACTTCTATGATTCCCTACGCTATGCTCGAAAATATCGAAACCGTAGGCGACTGTATGGACGACAAGAATATGTCTGATTTCGTTAAACATTGCGTTTATGATGAGATTATCCCGACACTCGATTTGCCGAAAGAAGAACTTCTTGACTACGCAGACAATGTGTTTGAACGCTTCCGCAACCCCTTTATCAAGCACCTTTGCGCTTCGATTTCGCTCAATAGTGTCAGCAAATTCAAGGTTCGCGTATTGCCCTCACTTATTGAGTACATCAAGCGCACAGGCAAAAAACCCCAGTACCTTTTAACCTCATTTGCAAAGCTTATCGAGTTTTATAAAACCGATATGCCCAACGATGACCCCAAAGTTTGCGAATTTATGAAAAACGCAAGTGTTCCCGAAATTTTAGCAAACACTGAACTTTGGGACGAAGATTTGTCATACTTAGCAGATGACATTATGGAGAAGATGAACTAATGATAATTCATAAACTCGACAATGTGGAAGTGAATCTCCAAGACGGCCATAAATACGCTCTTCGCGATATTAAAGAAGGCGAAAATATCATAAAATACGGCAACCCAATCGGCCACGCCGTAGCTAATATAAAAAAAGGCGAACACGTTCACTCCCACAATGTAAAAACAAATCTTTCCAGCAATCTTGAATATACCTACGAGCCCGACTATACTCCTACTATTAAAGTAGACAGCGAACAAACCTTTATGGGTTATGTCAGAGAGAACGGCGATGTCGGTATCCGTAACGAAATATGGATTATAAACACCGTTGGCTGTGTAAACAAGATTGCAAAAAAATTAGCAGAACTTACGGGTGCTCACCATTTTGAGCACCCCTTCGGTTGCTCACAGTTAGGTGATGACCAAACCAAAACCCAACTCATCCTAAAAGGACTTGTAAACCACCCTAATGCCGCAGGTGTTCTGGTGTTGGGTCTTGGTTGCGAAAATAACAATATCCCCGTTTTCAAAGAAGTTTTAGGCGAATGGAACGATAAACGTGTTAAATTTATGAACACACAGGATTTCGACGACGATATTGCCGAAGGTGTACGCCTTATAAATGAACTTAAGGAGTATGCCGCTACTTTTAAGCGTCAGCCTGTTCCGATTTCCAAGCTTAAAATTGGTCTTAAGTGTGGCGGCAGTGACGGTTTTAGCGGTATTACTGCAAATCCTTTGGTTGGTTCTTTTTCAGATAGCCTTATTTCCAAAGGCGGTAGCTGTGTTATGACCGAAGTTCCCGAAATGTTTGGTGCAGAGCATCTTCTTATGAAGCGTTGCCCTACAAAAGAACTTTTCGACAAAACTGTAGCCCTTATTAACAACTTTAAGGACTATTTCACCCGTCACAATCAGGT
>JAZNLE010000034.1:0-2804 GCA_045578885.1 Acutalibacteraceae bacterium
GGTAAGGGTGGAAAGGCGAGGTAAGAGCTCACCGGTTTCACGGGAACGTCGAAACCCTGTAAACCCTATTCGGAGCAACGCTAAGTGTGGCTATACATTTGCCCGATGTGCCACGAAAAGCGGCTTGAGCGGTGAGAGCAATCTCCCGTCGAGATAGATGACCGTCCACGACAGAACTCGGCTTATCGACCGACTCCGAATAAGCCGCAGGCTTATTCAGTGAAATAAATTCCTTGTGGAATTTGTGAAATATCCAATGGATGTGAAATATTTGCATAGCAAATGTGAAATACGCTGCGGCGTATGGGAATTTATTTTATTTCACATTCGGGAATGTCCCGAATATTTCACAATTACTTAAGTAATTATTTCACATTTTGTCGTTGGACAAAATATTTCACTAATAGGTGGTAGATTATGTCTGAATCTAAATTGCGTGATTTATCTATTGATTTTGCAGTAAAGGTAATTAAACTTTGTGAGAATATCAAAGGTCATTATTCTTTGACGAATCAGTTAGAACGTTCGGCAACTTCTATAGGCGCAAATATTCATGAAGCAAATTACGCACATAGCAAAGCTGATTTTATTGCAAAATTTCAAATTTCTTTGAAAGAGTGCTACGAAACGGAATATTGGTTAGAACTATTTGTTAAATCAGAAATAACCGATAGAGAAACTATAAAAGATTTGTATAATCAATGTGGAACCATACGAAGACTTTTAATAGCATCTATAAAAACTGCAAAAAATCAGAATGTTGTATAAAAAAGACCATCCGCCACGGCGGATGGTGTTTTTAATTTAAGATTGTGTTACTTATTAAAATCTTCTAAAATTAAGCCTTCGTTTTTCTCGAGCGCCCAGTTTATGTTCCATTCGCTTGTGAAAATAAGGATGTTATTACCCTTGAAGTCCTGCACCCACTTGGTGTCGGAAGTAAGGTTGAGCTTTTTGATATCAATATCCTTATTCTTAACCCAACGGATATATGAGTAGGGTAGGTCGTTGCGTATTACCTCAACGCCGTACTCGTTTTTAAGGCGGTATTCGAGCACTTCAAACTGAAGCACACCCACAACGCCAACGATTACGCGTTCCATACCTGAATTAGGCTCGTGGAAAATCTGAATAGCACCCTCTTGCGCTATCTGTTCAACACCCTTTACGAACTGCTTACGCTTTAGAGAGTCCTTTTGCTCTATCATTGAGAAATGTTCGGGCGCAAAGGTGGGAATACCCTCAAACTGCACCTTATTTTTAGCTGAGCAAACAGTATCACCTATCGAGTAAATGCCTGGGTCAAATACACCGATAATATCGCCTGCATACGCTTCGTTTATAATCTGTCTTTCTTCCGCCATCATCTGCTGCGGCTGAGAAAGGCGGACAGTTTTGCCTTGCTGTACATGGAAATAGTCTGCGCCGCGCTCAAACTTACCCGAGCATATACGGAAAAAGGTTATGCGGTCGCGGTGGTTCTTGTTCATATTCGCCTGAATTTTGAAAGCGAAAGCCGAGAAGTTTTCGTCAAAGGGGGAAACTTCGCTGTCGCCCGAAATTCTCGGTAGTGGGGGAGTGGTCATTTTAAGGAAGTTTTCCAAGAAAGGCTCTACACCGAAGTTGGTAAGCGCTGAACCGAAGAAAACGGGGGTGAGCTCACCTTTTTGAACCTTTTCCAAATCAAACTCAAAGCTCGCACCGTCGAGAAGCTCAATCTGGTCTACGAGTTCTGCTCGCTGATACTCGCCGATGAGTTCGTCCATCTTTTCGATATCGGTAATATCGCAAGGTGTGGGTTTTATTTTATCTTGTCCGCGGTGCATTTCGCTGAAAGACAAAATCTCACGCTTGTCGCGGTCAAAAACGCCCTTAAAGCTGACACCACAACCAATCGGCCAGTTTACAGGGTAAGTACCGATGCCGAATTCCTTTTCGAGTTGGTCTAAAAGCTCAAATGGGTCACGAGCTTCGCGGTCAAGCTTATTTATAAATGTAAAAATCGGGATATGTCGCATAGCGCAAACCTTAAAAAGTTTTCTTGTCTGTGCTTCGATACCCTTTGCCGCGTCGATAACCATTACCACGCTGTCTGCCGCCATAAGTGTACGGTAGGTGTCTTCCGAGAAGTCCTGGTGGCCTGGGGTGTCGAGAATATTTATACAATATCCGTCATATTCAAACTGCATAACTGAAGATGTAATAGAAATACCGCGTTGTTTTTCAAGTTCCATCCAGTCGCTGACGGCGTGCTTTGCTGTAGCCTTGCCTTTAACCGAGCCTGCGGTCTGTATTGCGCCGCCGTATAGCAAAAATTTTTCGGTAAGTGTTGTTTTACCTGCGTCAGGGTGGGAAATAATAGCAAAGGTTCGTCTTCGGCTTATTTCTTTTTGTAATTCTGTCACAAAAATTCTCCTTACAATTATTCAACTAGATTATATTACCACAACAATTTATATTTAGCAATAAAAATTTCAAAAACCGCGTAAAATGGATAAAAAATGCTTGACTATTGACATTTTTTGTGCTATAATGCTTTTACCTCGCAAAGGGTTCTTTTTTTTTGCAATAAGAGCTCTTGAGTCAAGGGCGCAAAATGTCGCGATGTGCTTTTCGTTGCACCGCAAAATGTGGTGTGATGAGCGATAAATTCCCCTATGGCCGAGGGAGGCGAGTACTTTTACAAGAGTAAAAGCGAAAAATATTTCCGTAAAGCGGGAGGTGCCGTTATGAGAGTTAAAATCACACTCGCTTGCACAGAATGCAAGCAACGCAACTACAACACAATGAAAAACAAGAAGAAC
>JAZNLE010000035.1:0-4733 GCA_045578885.1 Acutalibacteraceae bacterium
ACGATACCGATTGTGAAGTTGTGCTTAGGAGCATCCTTTTCGAGCTCTTTGTAAATAGCAAAGATGCTTGAAGGAGGAGTATCCTTAGAACCGAGACCGTATCTGCCGCCTACAACAGCGTCAATCTTACGGCCCTGTCCAGCGAGAGCGGCAACAACATCCAAATAGAGAGGTTCGCCCAATGCACCGGGTTCCTTGGTTCTGTCAAGAACAGCAATCTTCTTAACAGTTGAGGGGATAGCTTCTACTAACTTAGCAGCAGAGAAAGGACGGTAAAGACGAACCTTTACAAGACCTACCTTTTCGCCTGCAGCTGTCATATAGTCGATAACTTCTTCTGCAACGTCGCAGATAGAACCCATAGCGATGATAACCTTTTCAGCATCGGGTGCGCCGTAGTAGTTGAAGAGTTTGTAATCTGTACCAAGCTTAGCGTTAACCTTGTCCATATACTTTTCAACGATTGCAGGGCAAGCGTCATAGTATTTGTTACAAGCTTCGCGGTGCTGGAAGAAGATGTCGCCGTTTTCGTGTGAACCACGCATAACGGGATGTTCAGGGTTAAGAGCGCGCTTGCGGAATGCGTCAACAGCATCCATATCGCACATTTCTTTTAAGTCTTCGTAATCCCAAGCGTTAATCTTTTGGATTTCGTGAGAGGTACGGAAACCGTCGAAGAAGTTGATGAAAGGAACGCGGCTTTCGATAGATGCCAAGTGTGCAACAGCGCCGAGGTCCATAACTTCCTGTGTATTTGTTTCAGCGAGCATTGCAAAACCTGTCTGACGGCAAGCGTAAACGTCTGAATGGTCGCCAAAAATGTTAAGAGCGTGTGATGCTACACAACGAGCCGATACATGGAAAACGCAGGGGAGTAATTCGCCGGCGATTTTGTACATGTTCGGGATCATGAGCAAAAGACCTTGAGAAGCGGTGTATGTAGTGGTTAATGCACCGGCAGCAAGTGAACCGTGAACAGTACCTGCAGCACCTGCTTCAGACTGCATTTCGGCAACATTTACAGTTGTGCCGAAAATGTTTTTTCTACCCTGAGCGGACCATTGGTCAACATAGTCTGCCATAGGGCTGGACGGGGTAATCGGATAGATACCTGCAACTTCTGTGAACGCGTATGATACATAAGCGGCCGCATTGTTACCGTCCATAGTTAATTTGATTTGTTTGGACACTAAAAATTCCTCCTAAAGATAATATAATGAGTACTATACGCTCATACATTATATATAATAACACTTTTGCTTTGCTTTGTAAATACATAATTTCAAAAATTTCGTCAAAAAATTTTAAAATTTTTTAAAAATAATGCTTGACAAATGGTTTCTCTTGTGGTAATATATCAAAGTCGCCTACAGGTGACAGCAAATAGTTGGTATTGATTGCGGCGAGGGTCCACCTGTTCCCATACCGAACACAGAAGTTAAGCTCGCTTGCGCCGAAGATACTTGGCGGGAGGCTGCCCGGGAAAATAGGTAGATGCCAACACAAAGAGATGTGATGTGTTTCACATCTCTTTTTTCTTTTTTATGTTAAAAATATTCTTGATTATTGATAGTTTAAAAGCTATACTGAAAATAGTAAACTTTAATAAAGGGGATATTTTATGGAAATCAAACAAATTTGTAAGCTTATAGAAGAACGAAAGGATGAACTTTTTTCATTACTTTCTGATTTGATTAAGATAAATTCGGAAAATTTCCTGTCTCACGGTAATGAGGAAGAGTGTGCAAGATACATATATAATTTGTGCAATGATATGGGGCTTGAGTGCGATTTTTACACCCCGCTTGAATTGGAGGATTTTGAAAATCATCCTGACTATTGGGAAGGCAGAGGCCTTGAAAACCGTTATAACACAGTTGCACGTTTTAAGGGAGAAGAGGATTGCGACGAGCTTATGCTTATGGCTCATACCGACACTGTTGCAATCGGCGATCCTGCTAATTGGGAACTTCCTGCCCTTTCGGGTGCGATTAAAGACGGCAAAATCTTTGGTAGAGGCGCGGGCGATGATAAATATGCCATAGCTACCGCTCTTTTTATAATCAAGCTTCTAAAGGAACAAGGTGTTACCCTTAAGAAGAACCTCTTATTTGCGGCTTATTCTGACGAGGAATACGGTGGTTCTCACGGAGCGTTGGCGGCGGTAATAAAATATCCCTGCAACCGTATTGTCAGTATGGATGGTAACGAAGGCCAAATTTGGCATTGTGGTTCGGGCGGAGGCGAAGTGAAATATCACTTTCATACCAAAGAAATTGCAGATAGTGCATATCTTACGGCTAAGGCCATCCCTGTGGTGCTTGAGTGCATGGAACAGTTTTCTAGAAATCGATATGAAGAACTGGAAAATAATAGATTTTATAAGGGAACTATCATCCCTAAAACCTCTTTGCGTTATATGGGAATAAAAGCAGGCAATAACGGTGCAGATTTGGGTAGAGGTGAGGCTTATTTTGTCTTTTATACCGATAAGACAAAGAATGAAATTTATGCCGAATTTGCAGAACTTGAAAAAATTATTGCTGAGCGTTTAGCACCTATGGGCATTATTGGTGACGGCTTTACTCCGAATACTCGGTTTTTCCATTATGTCTGGTGTGAACCCGACAGTGAGGATGTAAGACTTATGGTTGAAAGTTCGAAGGAAACCACGGGAAAAGATTTGCTTGTTTGCGGTTCGTGCCTTTCGGATTTGTCGGTTATTTCAAAATACGGAAGTAGTAAAGCTTTTGGTTTTGGAGCAGGTAGAGATTTCACAAAAGTCGGAGGTGCTCATCAGCCTAATGAGTTTATTGAGTGTGATAAGCTTGTGGATTATACCAAGACTATTGCGACTTATGTATTAAAGGTTTTAGGTTGATTTTTAAAAAGCATTATTTTACACAAAACAGCCATAAATAAATTTTATAATGTTAATAAAAGATTTTTAAGATATTTATTGATCAATTATTTGGAGGTGGATAAAAAATGAGTGAGCGCACAATAGCCGCTATTGCAACACCCTTAGGTGAGGGGTCGCTTGGTGTTATACGAATATCGGGTGGCGATGCTTTGGCGGTGGCGGACAAGGTTTTCCGTGCCTTTTCGGGCGAAAAACTTTGCGACAAGTCGGGTTATACCGCTGCTTACGGTGAGATAGTCGACGGCGAGAAAATTATAGATGACGGCGTTGCGCTTGTTTTTAAAGCTCCCAAAAGCTACACAGGTGAAGACGTTGTTGAAATTTCTATTCATGGTGGCAGACTTATGTTAAAGTCGGCTTTGCGCGTGATTTTGCAAAACGGCGCATTTTTGGCAGAGCCCGGTGAATTTACCAAACGCGCCTTTTTAAACGGCAAACTCGACCTTACCAAAGCCGAAAGTGTTATGGGACTTATAAGCGCAAACAGTGAATCCGAACTTCGATTGTCACGCGCGGCGCATATTGGCGGAGTTTCAAAGAAAATCGATAAAATCGAGGCTGATTTGGTTTCTGCTGATGCCTCAATAGCCGCTTTTTCGGACTATCCCGACGAGGATATTGAGGGACTTGATTATGATAATTTCCTTAGAATGCTTGAAAGTGCGAGAGCAGAAATCGAGAGAATGCTTTCCACTTATGATGCGGGTAGAGTGCTTCGCGAGGGTATAGAAACGGTTATCGCCGGCAAGCCAAATGTTGGCAAATCGACCCTTATGAATATGTTAAGCGGTGCCGAAAGGTCTATAGTCACCGATGTTGCGGGTACGACTCGCGATGTTATAGAAGACACCGTAACGGTGGGGGATATAACCCTTCGTCTTGCTGATACTGCGGGTATTCATAACACAGATGATACGGTTGAGAGCATTGGTGTAGAGCGAGCGAAGAACAGAATAGACAAGGCTTCGCTTGTGCTTGCCGTCTTCGACAGTACCGAACCGCTCGATAGTAATGATATTTCGCTTCTCGAGAGTGTTAAGGATAAAAACACCATTGCAGTTGTAAACAAGTCTGACCTTGAAAGCCGTATTGATATGAGCGTGTTTGAGGGATTGCGTGTGGTCACCGTTTCGGCCAAGAATAACACAGGTTATGAAGAACTGTGTCGTGAAATTGCTGAAATTTCGGGAACTGCAAACTTAAACCCTGATACCGCGGTGCTTATAGGTGAGCGCCAACGCGCCTGTGCCGAACGTGCGCTTGAAGCGGTAAATGAAGCCATAAATGCCTTGATAAGCGGACAGACTATGGACGCTGTGGGAGTTTGTGTTGACGATGCTTTGGCGGCTTTGTTTGAGCTTACGGGCAAGCGCGTTACAAACGAAGTTACAGACGAAATCTTCCGCAAATTCTGTGTGGGAAAATAAAAACAAAACCGACTGAATTTTCAGTCGGTTTTGTGTGTTGTATAGGGTGATGCTCATTTACCTGTATAAATATCGGAAAAGTTGCTAATAAATGTAAAAAAACACTTGATTTTTGGAAATGTTTGTGATATAATTTATCGGCTAATGAAAATTAGCGAAAATATAACACACATTCCGTTTAATAACGGCGACTAATCGCTAGTGTCACCCAATACTGTCGGGTGATTTCTAATCGGCGGAGTGGAGGAAAATTCTTAGGAGGAAAAACAAATGGCAGTAGTATCAATGAAACAGTTGCTTGAAGCAGGTGTTCACTTCGGACATCAGACAAGACGCTGGAACCCGAAAATGGCTGAGTACATTTTCACAGAAAGAAACGGAAT
>JAZNLE010000036.1:0-16068 GCA_045578885.1 Acutalibacteraceae bacterium
TATGACCTGATAAGGCTTGACGACCCGACAGGCAAAAAGGATATTGCTTTGAAAACAAGAACCGACAGCGCCAACAAATTTGACGCCGACTTCTATTTGTCGATACATCACAATGCAGGTATAAACGGCGGTTCAGGCGGGGGAATAGAAACCTATGTTTATACAAAAGCGAGTAAGGAGAGCCTCGAATGGCAAAATGATTTATACAAGTCTTTAATAGAGCACACAGATCTTAAGGGTAACCGCTCAGACGGAACACGCGCTAAGAACTTGCACGAATGCCGTGAAAGTAATATGCCTTGTGTACTTGTTGAGTGTGGCTTTATGGACTCTAAAACCGATGTGCCGATTATTTTGACAAACGAATTTGCAGAACAAGTGGCAACCGCTTGTGTAGAGGTTATAATCAAGAGAGCGAAGCTTAAGAAAAAAGGTGAAAAAGTGCAGGAAACAAAGACGGAAAATAAGGTTTTGTCTTGGCAAAAAGCTGCTATTAAAGACGGCTTTAAATTTGAAGTTAACGGCGCCAATGGTAAGTGGAGTAGCGAATGCGAAAAGGTTGCAAAAAATGCAGTTTGTAAGAAGAGACTTACATATAAGTATAAAAACCTTACTAAAATCGTTCAGAATGCAGTCGGTGTAGAAGATGACGGCAAATTCGGAAATGACACAAAAAAGGCGGTTATAAAGTACCAAAATAAGAATGGACTTAAGCAGGACGGCTGTGTGGGAGTTAATACTTGGAAGAAGATTTTAGGGGTGAAATAATGAAAGAAAAGTTTTTAAAATGGCTTAAGGCAGCAAGTATCCGCGCGGTTAAGACTGTTGCAGAAACGGCTGCTGCAACGATAGGTACATCGGCAGTGATATCTGCAGTTGATTGGAAATTAGTGATTTCAGCATCTCTGCTTTCAGGGTTGCTGTCATTTCTGATTTCGGTTAAGGGCTTACCTGAAATAAAGGATCAAAAAAGGAACTATGCTGATGCATAGTTCCTTTTAGTCTGCAATAAAGTTTTTAAATCCGTCGGAATAGAGCTTTTCGCCGTTTTCTAAAACCCACATAACATAAACGCCGTCGGTTTGCTCTGCTAATTTTTTACCATCTTTATAGGACATACAGAAAAGAGCGGTTGAAAGGGCGTCGGCTAAACCTGAGTCTTCGCACAAAACCGAAACCGATTTAAAATTTTGGGCAGGAGAAAGGGTTTCGGGGTCTATTATGTGGTGGTAGTTTTTGCCGTCTACGGTGTAAAACCTCTGATAAGAACCGCTTGTTACAAGCGACATATTATCGAGCTCTAAGAGTTCGATATAAGGGTTTTCGCTGTCTTCGGTGTCGGGGTTTTCGATACCGACAGCCCACTTTTTGTTATCGGGTCGGTTGCCCACAATTTTTACATTACCGCCGATATTGAGTATATAACCAGAAATGTCGTTTGCTTGCATTTTATTGGCAATTTCTTCCGCAGCGAAGCCTTTGGCAATTCCGCCGACATCAAGCTTCATATCATTATCGGCAAGTAATACTGTATTAGCTTTCTTATCAATGATGAGATTTTTGATGTCGGTATGAGCGTTTGCTTTTTTGAGCAAATCCTTTGGCGGAAGTGAAGCCTTAGCAGGATTTTTAAGCCCATACTCGCGGTAGTCGTGCCATATTGATAGAACGCTACCCATAGCGATATTCAGCTTGCCGTCAGTTTTTGAGTAGAGTTCCTTTGCGTAGAGAAGTAAATCAATAATCGGCTTTTCTACCGCAATCTCTTTGCCCTGCGACAAATTGATTTTACAAAGGTTATTAACACCCTCATAAAGAGTATAAATGTCATATAGTCGGTGGTATTCTGAAAGCCACCCTTTGATTTTTTCGCAATTCTTATTAAACTCTTC
Source organism: Acutalibacteraceae bacterium (assembly GCA_045578885.1). Classification (GTDB taxonomy): domain Bacteria; phylum Bacillota; class Clostridia; order Oscillospirales; family Acutalibacteraceae; genus UBA737. The sequence continues at coordinate 1,893 of JAZNLE010000036.1, forward strand.
CTGCGATTTCTCAAAGCCGACAATTGTAGTCACAGTGTCAAAATAATCGAACGAATAGTCTGTGTATTTTTTGTAATTTTTACTGCAAGCGGTGAGCGAAAAAAGAGAAACCAATAAAGCTATAATAATAAATAAGGATAATATCTTTTTCATAAACTTAAAAATAAAAGGGGCGAGAAGCCCCTTTTTAATATTTTATTTTGAAGCCTTAACAGCGGCTTTGACCATATCTGCAATGTTTATCGTGCAACCTGCAGTCTGAATTTCGTCTGTGCCGTAGCCTTTGTCGTTAGCGAGAGCTGAGATGCCGTCTGAATCTTTACCAAGAACTGCACTATTGAAAGCGGCAGCCTGAGCGTACCATTCTTTAACTTCGCCGTCGCCGTTTAAATCTTGTTCTTTGCCGTACTGTGCCATGCCGTAATTGTCACCGAGTTCTAACTTGGTAGCAACATCAAACTTGGAAGTAGTAGCAACCGCGCCCTTGGTGTCGAAGTTAATGGTTGCGGCTAAAGCATCGGTTAAAATAGCGGTAACCTTGCCGTCTTTTGAAGAAGCAGCGGATATTGTGACATCAATTTCATTAGCGCCTTCGGCTTCCTCGGTAGCGTTTTTAGCGCCTGTTTGTGTGGCAACAATACCGATTTTTAAATCGTCTTTTGCAGAAGCGCCGCATTCTTTAGCGGTAGTAACAGCCTTTTCGAGAGCAGAGATAAAGTCGGTAATAACGATGGTGCAACCAGCGTTTATAACTTCATCGTTGCCCTTGCCTTCTGTAGCTACAAGAGCCTGAACCTCTTTTAAGGATTTGCCTTCAACTAAAGCAGTGAGAGCATCAACCTGTTCGAACCATTCCTTTTTAGCACCGCCGTATGCAACCATACCGTAATCTGTGCCTTGCTCGTACTTAGTCTTGATTTCGTCAGCTTTTACATATTCACCCTTTGAAGTGAACGCCATAGTAGCTGAAACAGTGTCGATAGCGCATTTTACAATTTTGCCGTTTTCGTCAACTAAAACAGCTGCTACGGTAGTGTCGTTTGTAGCAGAGCCGTTAGTGTCAGCGTCAGCAGACTTAATGCTGTCTACATAGGAGATAACACCTATACCTAATTTGAGGGTAGTGCTACAACCTGCGAGCGAAGCAACCGATAAAATCATTATTACGCTCAAAACAATGCTTAATAGTTTTTTCATAAGTTTCTCATCCTTTTAAATTTTTTGTATATTTTAAAACGAGCGCACCTGCTATTCCTATCAGTGTGCCCGATAAAATACCGCTGATACAAAGAAAAATCATATAATAACCGATTTCAATGGTAGATGTCACTGCAATCGCAACTAAAATTTGACCTAAATTATGCGCCACACCGCCTGCAATACTTACACCAACTGTTGAAAAAAGTTTGGTTTTTTTTAATAAAACCATAATTGTAATGCTTAAAAATGCACCTGCTATACTGTAGGACAAGGTCATAAGATTTCCAAAGAGGAAAGCGACTGTAAGTACTCGCACCAAGGTTACCGCTACGGTATCCTTTAATGAAAACTTGTATAGTAAAACTATATTTACAATATTGGCAAGCCCGATTTTAATGCCAGGAACTGCCGCGTAGATAGGGGGAAGAAGTGTCTCCACAAAGGAAAGCACAATTGATAATGCGGCAAAAAGGCCTAATAATGTAAGCTTTTTTGTTTTGTCCATTTTATCACTCATTTGTAATCTCAACGACCAGCTTGTGCGGTAGACAGACTATCGTTTCGCCCGTTTTGGAAATCTTGCGGTGGGCAACACAAATCTTGTCAGGACAGTTTGCCCTTTTAATATAAGCCTCGCCGTTTTCGATTACCAATACGTTGATATCTTCACCTGATTTTATGGTTACCTCGGTATCATTGTTAAAATTATAATAATATTTTTCCTGACTGTCAACTATAACTTTCACTTTGTTGCCGTCTTTTTGATTAAGTTTAAAAATCACGAAAACAACAAGTGCGAAAATCAGTATTGCGCCAATCAGAATAAGGTCATTTTTTAATTTATTTTTAGGCATATCAGTTTAAGGTATGGATACACTTAGTGGGGCAAACCTCGGCACAAATACCGCAGTTTGTACACTTGGAATAATCAACTGTTGCGAGGTTGTTTTCGACCTTAATAGCGCCGCTCGGGCAGTTAAGCTCGCATTTTTTACAGCCGATACAAGCGTTCTGGCATTTCTTACGCGCCGCACCGCCTTTTTCTTTATTGTTGCACATAACCGCAATTTTAGCAGTCTGCGGAACAAGTTTAATGATGTCTTTGGGGCATTTTTTTACACACATACCGCAACCGATACAAATATCTGGGTTGATGTGGGCAATACCGTCTTTCATACAAATTGCATGAACGGGGCAGGCGACCGCACAGTCACCGCAACCAAGACAGCCATACTTACAGCTATTAGGACCGCCGTAAATCATAGAAGCGGCGACGCAAGTGTGGACACCGTTGTAGTTGTTAATCTTTTCTGTAACGTCCGAATGACCGTTACAGCCTACGAATGCCACCATCTCTATAACATCTTCGGCGCTAACACCCAAAACATTTGCCACTTCTGCGGCAACAGAGTCTGCACCAGGTACGCAAAGGTTTGTTTTAGCGCCGTCTTCTACTACGGCTTTAGCATATTCGTCACAGCCGTTATATCCGCAAGCGCCGCAGTTGATACCTGGCAGGCATTCTCTGACGCGTTTTACTGTTTCATTTTCAGGCACGCTTAAGAAATGTGATGCCAAAGCCAACAGTACGCCTGCAACCAAGCCTACGGCAGTTACAACGGCAAAAGCAATTAAAATACTTGTCATCATTTTCACCTATTTAAAAAGATTCTCTATAATTCCGCCAAAGCCGAAGAAAGCTAACGAAATGAATGAAGCGGCGATAAGAGTTGCGGGGAGTCCTTTAAAGCTTTCGGGGATTTCGCTTTCCTGAATTTTTTGGCGCATACCTGAGAATAGCACCATCGCAAGCATAAATCCAAGACCTACGCCTAAGGAGTTGATAATTGATTGAATAAAGTTGTACTGATGTTCGTTGATGTTGTTGATAGCAACACCCAAAACAGCGCAGTTTGTGGTTATAAGGGGGAGATACACACCCAATGCTTTGTGCAAAGAGGGGATAAACTTCTTGAGCGCCATTTCGATAAACTGAACCAAAGCCGCGATAACAAGGATGAATACAATAGTCTGTAAGTAACCGAAATCGTCGCCTAAAATAAAGGTTTGTATCGGCCAGGTAACAGCCGTTGCCACTACCATTACGAAGGTAACTGCAACACCCATACCGAATGCCGAGTCGAGCTTTTTGGAAACGCCCAGGAAAGGACAGATACCTAAAAAGCGTGTTAAAACATAGTTATCAACGAAAACAGAAGAAAGAAGTATAATTACTAAACTTTTAAAAGCGTCCATTTATATTTCCTCCTTTGGTTGACAGTTGCCGCGGTTGCAGAATGATGCAGATGGGCAGGTGGCACATGAAAATTCTTTTTTATAGGGAGCTTTGCCGTGGGTTAATTTGTAAACCACAGCGATAAGAACACCGTATACCAAGAAGCCGCCTGGAGCCTCAATAAAGAATTTGATTTTATAATTTTCGAGGAAGGGGATTGCAAGGCCTGCAAATGAAGCTGAACCGAGAATTTCGCGTACGGCTGCCATTGCGATAAGCGCAACGCTGAAACCAAGTCCCATTCCCAAACCGTCGAGAGCAGATTTTGCGACATTATTTTTGCTTGCGAACATTTCGGCGCGACCCAAGATAATGCAGTTAACCGTAATAAGTGGAAGATAAACGCCCAAAAGCTCGTATATAGTGGGAACAAAAGCGTGGATAATCATTTCGACAATTGTAACAAAGCTTGCGATAACAACGATATAGCAAGGAATTCGCACGCTGTCGGGGATTACCTTTCTTAAAAGAGAAATAACAATGTTTGAGCATATAAGAACTGCCGTAGCGGCAAGTCCCATACCGATAGCGCCGATAACGGTTTTGGTGGTAGCGAGTGTGGGGCAGGTGCCCAAAATTAAAACGAATACAGGGTTCTCAAGAAGAAGTCCCTTAAGGAAAATTGACATATTACTGTTTTTATTCATTTAAGACACTCCTTCCAAAATTTGAATAGCTGTGAACACCTTTGAAACGGCGGTTTTGTAACCGTTGGTGGTTATTGTAGCACCGCTTATGGCATCGATTTCCCCATAATCTGCTTCGGTTTTGCCGTTAAACTGCGAGTAGAACTTTTCGTCTTGGCAAGCAGAACCGATACCGTCGGTTTCTTTTTGACTAACTGTAAGACAAGAAATGATTTTGCCGTCTTTGGTAGCTGATACCTTAATTTCAATCGGCTCACCCGATGGGTTGTAGTATTTGTCGCCGTTTATACCAAAACCTGCGGCTTTAAGCTCGAACACATAGTTTCCGCTGTCGGTCTTAAAGGCTTTAGCGACTTGTGTTGGTATATTGGAATACTTTGTGATATCAATTTCAGAAAGCTTTGAACCGATAATAGCCTTTGCGGCGGCTTCGACCTCTGATTTAAGGTCAGTTTCGGTAGTGGTAATGCCGTTCTTATCGGTTGCGATAAAGTTTTTGCCCGATACGAACACATAGCCAGCGCCGTTGTCAGCAGAGTAAACACTGTCAAAGCCTTCGATTTCTTCGGTAATGAAAACTGCGGTAAATTTGCCGTCAGCTTCGGGGAGCGCGGCAGAAAGATTATCATTGAGAACCTGTGCTTCGTCACGCAAATCAACGCTTCCGCCGTTTAGAATAGTAAATGAGTTGAGCGCGTCCTTGACAGCAGCTTTATATGCGGCGGTAGTTTTGGTAGCGCCCGAAATGGTGGCAACTTCTTCAATAGTTTCGCTTGTTTGTTCTTTTAAAGTTTCACCATAGTCTTTTTCGACACCCAAGGTTTCACTGCTCGAAATACAGGTGGCGCCCTTTACAACGCCGTCCTTATCAATACCGCAAAGCAAGACAAAGTTTGAAGCGTAGCCCGAGGTTTGCATCTTGAAAACATAACCGCCGTTCTTTTCGCTGTAAATTTCGGTTATGGTTTCGGGCAATTCATATTCGGTGAGTTCTATAGGGGAGAAATCTTCACCGCTAGGGAGCACAACAGCGAGCGCATCATTAACTGCGGCAGCTTCTTGGTTCTTAATAATGGGAGCGGTTAAGCTGTTTGTGAAAGCTAACAATAACGATACGACCGCGCATATAACGGTAAGAGCAATAACGCTTTTTAAATTCTTAATCATATTTCTTACCCCCAAACAATTTTCTGCGTGAGGCCTTTTCAATATAAGGGTGCAAAATATTCATCATAAGTATTGCAAAGGAAACACCCTCTGGGTAGTTGCCGTAGAAACGGATTAAAACGGTGATAACACCGATGCCAATAGCGAAAATAATTTTACCCTTTACTGTGGCAGGGGAGGTTACATAGTCGGTTGCCATAAAGAAAGCACCAAGGATTAGACCGCCCGATAAAATCCAAGCAAGAGCATTTACTATACTGAAGCCGTCTAAAAGGAAACTGAATACAAATACACTGCCTATCATAGCAACTGGGATATGCCAAGTGATGACACGACGGCAGAGAAGATAGATACCGCCGATTAAAAGTGCCAAAGCCGAGGTTTCGCCGATAGCACCGCCGATATTACCTAAGAATAGGTTTATGAGTGAGGGGGTGTTGCCGTTTGCCAACTCTACCAAAGGAGTGGCAGAAGATACAGCATCCAACGGATAAGCAGGGGTTGCAAGATTAGTAAATGCTATCAGCATAAACACGCGCGCGGTGATGGCAGGGTTTACAAGATTGCAACCGAGACCGCCGAAAACACATTTTACGATAATTATTGCAAAAATCGAACCTACAGCACCTTGCCAAAGCGGAGTGTTGGCAGGGAGGTTAAGCGCTAAAAGAAGACCTGTCACTACTGCGCTGAAGTCACTGATTGTCTGTGTTCTTTTGGTAATCGCGTTGAAAATATATTCAGCCAATACAGCCGATATAACACAAACCAAAATCACCCACAAAGCCGAAAGACCGAAAATGATACAGCCGGCAATTGCGGCAGGGAGAAGAGAAATTGCTACATCGAGCATAATACTCTGGGTTGAAATTTTACTTCTGATATGCGGAGATACCGAAATATGCAGTTTTTCCATATTCTATTTTACCTCCTTCTTAGGCTCGCTTCTAAGTGATAACTTTGCAAGCTTGTTGTTTTGAACATTAGGAATTTTTGCAGGGCATACATAGGAACAGCAACCGCATTCCATACACAAAAGCGCACCCGCTTTTTTCATGCCCTCATAATCGTTGGCTTTGTAGGATTTTAAAATCGCTACAGGGCTTATGCCGAAAGGACAATGGTTGGTACAAGCGCCGCAACGGATACAAGCGGTAGTTTTGGGAATAAAGTTTTCTTCCTCCCCGAAAGCGAGCAAAGCGTTGGTGTTTTTGATAACTGGCTTGTCTAAATCGGTGACCGAGATACCCATCATCGGACCGCCGTAAAGCACCTTTGCGATGTCTTTTTTGATTCCGCAGAATTCGAGAACATTTTTTATAGAAGTGCCGATAGGAACTATGACATTCTTCGGATTCTCGATAGCACCGCCGTCAACTGTAACAGTCTTGGAAACCAGCGGAATACCTGTTTTTAAGTATTTGCCGATTTCGGCAATAGTGGTGCAGTTGCATACCACACAGCCGACATCAATCGGTAAAGCACCCTCGGGGATAATCTTACCTGTAGTGTGGTAAACGAGAACCTTTTCACCGCCTTGTGGGTAAACGCTTGGCAAAACCTTAACTTCCATATTCGAAAGCTCGGAAGCCATTTGCTTCATATTGGCAATAGCCTGCGGCTTATTTTTCTCAATACCGATAATAACCTTTTTAATACCGAAGTGTTTTACAAGAGTTTCAATAGCCTCTTTCATTAAATCGGCTTTGGTGAGCATTGTAACAGTGTCGCTTGTGATATAAGGCTCACACTCAGCACCGTTGATGACAAGCTCTTCAATAGGTTTGTCGGTTTTGAATTTTACAGCAGTCGGGAAACCTGCGCCGCCAAGACCGACGATACCGCTCTTTGTTAAAGCCTCAATCAAGTCTTCCTTGCTGTTTACTGTGGGGGGAGTGATACTGCTGTCGAGAGTCATTTCTCCGTCAGAGTCGATCACAATACCATCGCAGGTTGCACCGTTTGAAAGCAAGACCTCGCTTATACTGTTTACTGTACCCGAAACCGACGAGTAAACAGGGGAGGAAAGACCTGCGCCTGCTTCGGCAATAAGAGTGCCGACAAAGACTTCATCGCCCTTTTTGACGATCGCCTTTGCGGGGGAACCGATGTGCATCGAAGTCGGAATAGTCACACTGCTTACAGGTGCTATTTCCACTGCAGGAGAGTTTGCAGTGTTTTTTCTGTGGGGGAGTTTAACCCCTTTAAGATAAAAAGCCATTTTAAATTACCTTTCTTTACAGAATGTATTGTATTTATGGTTTGAATTGCAGTTTTAATTATTCATTAAAATCAGTTGTTGCCAAAGTTAATCTTAATACCGCCGTCATCACTGGAAGAAACACTTGGCAGATAGGGGACAAGAGCATTAGCGGTGTTGATAACAGGCATTGATTGTATGTAAACCTTACCTGGACCTGTGATTTTTGTATTAAAAAATCCCTCACCGCCAAAGAAGATATTTTTGGCACCCTTTATAGTCTGGATTTCCATTGTGCAGCTTTCAGTCATTGCGGCAAGATAGCCTGTGTCTACTATAATACTTTCGCCTGCAGCTAATTCATATTCTTTGCAGTAGCCGTCAATTTCTAAGAAGACAAGACCGTTGCCTGTGATTTTTTGCATTATAAAGCCTTCGCCGCCGAAAAGCGCTTTGCCAAGCTTCTTTTGGAAAAATACCGAAATATCAAGACCTTTCTCCATTGCAAGAAAACCGCGTTTCTGAACGATTATACCATTACCTTCGGTTACTTCATAAGGGATAATGGAACCAGGGAAGGACGAGGCAAAGGCTATCATCCCCTCGCAGGTGTCAGCCGTGTATTCGTTTATAAAAAGTGACTCACCCGAAAAGAGCCTTCCGAACACTTTTTTGATACCGCCGCCCGAGGTTGTGTTCATTATCATATTGGGACTCATCCAGCTCATAGAACCGCTTTCGGTACAAAGAGTTTGTCCTGCTTTTGGGTAGCAGATGACAACAGGAAGATTACCGCCTTCGATTTTGTAATCAATCAAAACATATGCCTCCATACTATAAAAGTTTCATATTGAATTTATTATATATTTTTTTTACACAAAAATCAATAGAATTACCGCAAAATTATTGTCTTTTTTTTAACAAAAAACACCAATTTTACCAAGTGGATAATCGCATTTATCCCGAGAAACACAAATTAATATTCCGTATTGTAAAATGGTGGAGTTTTTGCTATAATTACCTTTAAGGGAAGTGAAGATATGTTTAATTTTTTTGTTGACGATACCGCTAGAGTAAACGGCGGTTACAATATATCGGGTAATGATTACAACCATATAGTAAATGTTCTTCGAATGAATGTTGGCGAAAGGTTTTTGGTGAGCTTTGAGGGTAGGAGTGATTTGTGCGAAATAGAAACCCTTGAAGAACAAAGCGTTTTTGCAAAAATCGTCGAAGAAAACTATCAGAACACCGAACTTCCGTTAGAGATTTTCTTATTCCAAGGACTGCCTAAAGGCGATAAAATGGAGTTTATAATACAAAAAACGGTTGAATTGGGTGTGGACACTATTGTTCCAACCGAAATGAGCCATTGCGTTGTAAAGCTTGACGATAAGAAAAAGAAGTCAAAGACAGCGCGTTGGCAGGCGATAGCCGAGAGCGCCGCCAAACAAAGCAAGCGAAATAATATTCCAACAGTTTTAGGAGCATTATCTTATAAAAAGGCTTTAGAAATCGCGAGTGAACTAGATTTATTGCTTGTACCTTATGAAAATGAAAACGGTATGCTTGCGACAAAGGAAGCCCTGCAAAAACTTTCGGGTGTTAAGACGGTAGGTATTATAATCGGTCCAGAGGGGGGCTTTAGTGACTCGGAAATTGATTTAGCAAAAGAAATGGGCGGTATCGCGGTATCGCTCGGTAAACGAATTTTGCGTACCGAAACTGCCGCTGTGACAAGTGTTGCGATGTGTATGCTTGCTATAGAAATGAACGATAAGGAATCTTAAAATGAAACAATTACCCTTAGAATATACCGCGCGAATGGAAGAACTTTTGGGTGACGGGTATGCCGATTATCTTTCAGAATTCGAAAAACCGCCTGTAAAAGCCTTTCGCGTGAATACCGATAAAATTTCACTTTCTGACTTCCAAAAACTCAATATTTTTTCAAGTCAAAAACTGCCTTATGTGGAAAACGGATTTTATCTTGATTATGAAAAGGTGGGTAACCACCCGTATCACCACGCGGGGATGATTTATGTTCAAGAGCCTGCCGCAATGGCACCCGCTGAGTGTATTGATATAAATCCCGATTGGAAAGTGCTCGATATGTGTGCTGCCCCCGGTGGCAAAAGCACCCAGATTAAGAATAAGCTTGGCGAAAAAGGGGTTCTCGTTTCTAATGAAATTATAGCTTCGCGCTGTAAGATTTTGACAGGAAATGTCGAAAGAATGGGACTCGAAAACACCATTACTACCTGCCTTGATTCTAATAGAATTGCTGAAAATTTCCCTAAAACCTTTGATATGATAATGGTTGATGCGCCCTGCTCGGGCGAGGGAATGTTCCGAAAAGAAGAAATCGCGGTTAGTGAATGGAGTATTCAAAATGTCGAAAAGTGCGCCAAGCGACAAACCGAGATTTTAGAAAATGCTGTAAAAGCGCTTAAAGACGGCGGATATATAGTTTATGCCACCTGCACATTTTCTTTGGACGAAAACGAAAAGATGATAGATTGGTTTTTGCAAAATCACCCCGAATTTGAGCTTGTACCTGTCAACGAAAGGGTTAGAAACCATACTGTAGACGGCATCTTCTTTGAGGGTTGCAAGAGTGAAAATATAAACCTTACAAGGCGTTTTTATCCCCATGTTTCGAAAGGGGAGGGGCAGTTTATGGCGGTGCTTCATAATAAGAATGAAGCATTTTTCACCGCTTCGAAGCCTCAAAAACCGCAAAAAATCGACAAGTCGGTGTTCGACTTTTTGGATAACACTTTAACTGTTTATAAAAGGGAAAATGTGCGTCTTTATAACGGTAAGGCGGTCTATTTCATGCCCGATTTTGAAATTAAGGACGGTGTGGCATTTTCTTGCGGAGTGACTATAGGCGAAGTTAAGAAAAATTATATCCAACCCCACCATCAATTCTTTATGGCGCTTGGCAAATTTTTTAAAAGAAAAATCGAACTTAAGCTCGATAATAGCCAAGTGGAAAAATATCTCCACGGTGAAGAAATCTCTGCCGACTGCCAAAACGGTTGGGCGGTTGTTATGGTGGACGGTTGCGCGCTTGGTGGCGCAAAGGTTGTGAACGGCACTGCGAAAAATCATTATCCAAAAGGACTAAGAAAATAAAACTCCGCTACGGCGGAGTTTTTGATGCGGAATTTTAAAATTATGTATTGTAGGGGAGGGTTTCCATGCCCTCCCGTTTGGTTTTTTGAATGTTTTTGCGGGAAGGCACAGAGACCTTCCCCTACGAAATCTTTTTCAAATTGATAAAATTATTTACATAAATAAATTTTGTGGTATAATATATTTGTGAAAATTTGTATTAACGAGGTGAGAGCGTGGACAAGTTTGTTTTGCATTCGAAATATAAGCCTACAGGCGACCAACCGCAAGCGATTGAGAGCCTTGTAAATGGTATAAATAACGGCGATAAAGAACAGGTTTTGCTGGGTGTTACGGGTTCAGGTAAAACCTTTACAATGGCTAATATTATTGAGCGTGTAAACCGTCCAACACTTGTTCTTGCTCACAATAAGACCCTTGCCGCTCAGTTATGCTCAGAGTTTAAAGAATTCTTTCCTGAGAATGCGGTGGAATACTTTGTTTCCTATTATGATTACTATCAGCCTGAGGCATATATCCCCGGCAGTGATACCTATATCGAAAAAGATTCTTCCATAAATGACGAAATTGACAAGCTTCGCCACAGCGCCACCTGTGCTTTGTCCGAGAGGCGCGATGTTATAATCGTGGCTTCGGTTTCGTGCATATATTCGCTCGGCAACCCGATTGATTATCGCAATATGGTTATTTCTCTCCGTCAGGGAATGGAAAAAAGCCGTGACGAGCTTATCGCAAAGCTTGTTGATTTACAGTATGAGCGAAATGACATAAACTTTGTGCGCAACAAGTTTCGCGTGCGCGGTGACACGGTCGAAATTTTCCCTGCATATTCGATGGAAAATGCCGTTCGTATCGAGTTTTTCGGCGACGAGATTGACCGAATATGCGAGATAAACACCGTAACAGGCGAGGTTAAAGCCTTGCTTTCGCATATCGCGATTTATCCCGCATCGCACTATATCGTGCCACAAGACAAGCTCGAAGAAGCGCTAACTGAACTCAAGGAAGAAATGGAAGCGCGCGAGCGTTGGTTTATCGACAATGAAAAACTACTCGAGGCACAGCGTATTCGTCAGCGCACCGAATATGATATTGAGATGCTACGAGAAATCGGCACCTGCAAGGGTGTAGAAAACTATTCGCGTGTACTATCGCGCCGAAAACCAGGTAGCACACCGTCGACTCTGCTCGACTATTTCCCCGAAGATTTTGTGCTTTTTGTTGATGAATCGCATGTTACTTTACCGCAGGTTCGCGGTATGTACGGCGGTGACAGGGCGCGAAAGGAAAACCTTGTAGAATACGGCTTCCGTTTGCCGTCGACTTTTGATAACCGCCCGCTTAATTTTGACGAGTTTTACGACCACATAAACCAAGCGGTCTTTGTGTCGGCAACACCTGGTGAATTTGAAAAAGAAAAAGCAACGCAGATTGCCGAGCAGGTTATCCGCCCGACAGGGCTTTTAGACCCCGAAATATCTGTGCGCCCATCAGATGGGCAGATTGACGATTTGGTGGGTGAAATAAACGAGCGCGTCGCTAAAAAAGAGCGCGTTTTAATCACAACTCTTACCAAAAAAATGGCTGAGGATTTGACCGAATATCTTACCGATCTTGAAATAAAGGTAAGGTATATGCATTACGATATAGACACTATCGAGCGTATGGAAATTATCCGTGATTTGCGACTTGGCGATTTTGATGTTTTGGTGGGAATTAACCTTTTGCGTGAGGGACTTGATATCCCCGAAGTATCTCTTGTGGCGATACTTGATGCCGATAAAGAGGGCTTCCTTAGAAGTGAAACTTCATTGGTGCAGACTATCGGCAGAGCCGCGCGTAACTCGGGCGGCAAGGTTATTATGTATGCCGACAGCGTGACGCGTTCAATGGAAAACGCTATTCGTGAAACCGAGCGCCGCCGCGCGATACAAATGAAGTATAATGAGGAAAACGGCATTGTGCCCAAGACCATTACAAAAGGCGTTCACGAGGTGCTCGAAATCGGCACTAAGGTTAAAGACAAGGCGGTATCACGAATGTCTAAAATCGAGCGCGAAGCGGAAATCAAGCGCTTGACCGCTGAAATGAAAGCCGCGGCGAAGATACTTGAATTTGAGTATGCTGCAACGCTTCGTGATAAAATTAATAAGCTAAGGAAGGGTTAGTTTGGCTAACGAAAAGATTGTTATAAAGGGTGCTAATGAGCACAATTTAAAGAATATTGATGTCGAAATTCCGCGCGATAAGCTTGTGGTTTTCACAGGTCTTTCGGGTAGCGGTAAGTCGTCATTGGCTTTTGATACCATCTATGCCGAGGGGCAGAGAAGATATGTCGAGTCGCTGTCTTCTTATGCCCGTCAGTTTTTAGGACAGATGGAAAAGCCGAATGTTGAGGTGATTGAGGGACTTTCTCCCGCAATCTCAATCGACCAAAAAACCACCTCTAAAAATCCGCGTTCAACGGTTGGTACAGTTACCGAAATTTACGATTATCTTCGCCTTTTATACGCGCGTGTGGGTGTTCCGCATTGCCCTGTTTGCGGTAAGGAAATTTCACAGCAAACTACCGACCAGATTGTAGATGCGGTTATGAAATTACCAGAGGGCAGTAAAATTCAGATTTTATCTCCCATTGTAAAGGGCAGAAAAGGCGAATATAAAAAAGAGCTTGAAAACATTAAAAAGCAGGGCTATGTAAGGGCGCGTATAGACGGCGAGATTTTGGACTTAGCCGAGGAAATCAAGCTTGAAAAGAACAAAAAGCATTGGATTGAGGTTATAGTAGACCGCCTTGTTATTAAGGCGGATATCGTGTCGCGCCTTACCGATAGTATTGAAACCGCCGTTAACCTTTCGGGCGGTCTTATTGCGGTTGATGTGATAGGTGGGGAGGAGATGCAGTTTTCCCAGACCTATGCCTGTGATGAGCATGGCATAAGTATCCCTGAACTCACACCTACAATGTTTTCTTTCAATAGTCCGTTCGGCGCTTGTCCGCACTGTACGGGGCTTGGTATTTTTATGAAGGTAAACCCGCGCCTTGTAATAAATGATGAAGAAAAATCCTTGCTTGACGGTGCTATCAGGGCTTCGGGTTGGGGTGTGAATAGTTGGTTTAACCCCGATTCTTCGACCATTGCCGAGATGTATTACCGCGGTGTTGCCGAGCATTACGGCTTTGATATAAATACCCCTTTCAAAGATTTGACCGACAGCCAAAAGGATGCCATTCTTTACGGTACAAAGGGCGAAAAAATTACAATGGAGCGTACCACCCAGTATATGACGGGTACGTACAAGACTGATTTTGAGGGCATTATAACCAACCTTGAGCGCAGGTATAACGACACCTCAAGCGAATGGTCACGCAATGAAATAGAGCAGTATATGACCGAGCAAAGCTGCCCCGATTGCGGCGGTGCAAGGCTGAAAAAAGAGGTGCTCTGCGTTACCGTGGGCGGCATCAATATCGAGCAGTTTACTCAGCTTTCCATTTCGGACGAGCTTGATTTTATCAATAAT
>JAZNLE010000037.1:0-3141 GCA_045578885.1 Acutalibacteraceae bacterium
CGTTCAAAAAGCAGTTGACACATTAAAGGCTTTTGAAGTGCCCTATGAAGTACACATTTTTTCAGCACACAGAACTCCCGTAGAAGCACGCGAGTTTAGTGTGAACGCACGCCAAAACGGCTTTGGCGCAATTATCGCAGCCGCAGGTATGGCGGCTCACTTAGCAGGCGCTATCGCCGCTAACACCACCCTCCCCGTTGTGGGAATCCCAATTAAATCAGGCCACTTAAACGGTATTGACGCATTACTTTCGACCGTACAGATGCCTTCAGGTATACCTGTTGCTACTGTTGCGATTGACGGTGCTGTTAATGCCGCTTTGTTATGTATACAGATGCTCGCTATCGAGGATACTGATTTGGCAAACCGCCTTGACGCTAAGCGTAAAGCTGATGCCGAAAAGGTAATAGATAAAAATAAAGCTGTCGAAGAGCAGTTAAATTAATGGAGGAAACAAAAATGGAAAAAAAGTTAGTTTACACAGGTAAGACAAAGGACGTTTATTCACTTGAGAACGGCAACTGCCTTTTAAAGTTCAAGGACGACTGCACAGGTAAAGACGGCGTTTTTGATCCCGGCGAAAATCAGGTTGGTATCACTATCGACGGCGTTGGTGATGTAAACCTTCGTATGTCTATCTACTTCTTCGAAAAAGTAAATGCCGCTGGCATTAAGACTCACTATATCGACGCTAACCTCGAAGACACCACAATGGAAGTTCTTCCCGCAAAAGTTTTCGGTCACGGTCTTGAAGTTATCTGCCGTTACAAAGCAGTAGGCAGCTTTATCCGTCGTTACGGTGACTACATTGAAGAAGGTGCTGACCTTCCCGCTTATGTTGAAATGACATTTAAGAACGATGAAAAGGGCGACCCGCTTGTAATTAAGGATGCTTTGTTCGGGCGCGGTGTTATGACCGAGAAACAGTATGACGATATCAAGGTTATGACACAGCAGATTACCAAAATCGTTGCTGATGACCTTAAAGAAAAAGGCCTCGACCTTTATGACATCAAATTTGAATTTGGCTATGATGCTGACGGCAATGTTATGCTTATTGACGAAATCGCTTCGGGCAATATGCGTGTTTACAAAGACGGTCAGTACATTGACCCCATGACTTTATCCAAACTTTTCTTTGCATAATTTAAGGAGTATATATGGGCGGTTTTTTTGGAGTAGTCAGCAAGACCGATGCTATCGGTGATGTTTTCTTCGGAACTGACTATCATTCACACTTAGGTACAAGACGCGGCGGTATTGCCGCGTACGACAGCGAAATCGGTCTTCAAAGGGATATTCACAACATTACTAACTCCCCTTTCAGAACCAAGTTTGAAAACATTTTTGACGAAATGAGCGGCAATGCGGCAATCGGTTGTATTAGTGACTTTGAACCACAACCGCTTCTTATCCGTTCAAAGCTTGGCGCTTACTCGATTTCGTTTATCGGTATTATAAACAACGCGCAAGAGCTTATTGATAATTGCTTATCGGTTAACGGTGATCACTTTGACGCCATGACAGGCGGTAAAGTAAACTCGGTTGAGCTTGTGGCTTCGCTTATAAACCAAAAGGACAGTTTTGCCGAGGGTATTAAATACGCGCAAGAGGTTATCGACGGCACAGTATCAATTCTGATACTCACCGACTATGGCTCAATTATTGCCGCGCGCGACCGCTATGGCAGACTGCCGATACTTGTTGGCAAAAATGAAGACGGTTACTGTGTTGCTTTCGAATCTTTTTCATATCAGAAATTAGGTTACGAAAATGAAAAGGAATTGGGCGCAGGCGAGATTGTCGAGATTACTGACAATTCTCTTACCGTTTTATCAGAGGCTTTACCGCAAAAGAAAATTTGCGCTTTCCTCTGGAGTTATTACGGCTACCCCACATCTTCTTACGAGGGTGTTAATGTAGAACTTATGCGCTACCGCAACGGCGAAATTATGGCGCGTAACGACAGGGCTGACGGCATCGCACAAGATATTGACTATGTTGGTGGTGTTCCTGATTCGGGCACACCTCACGCTATCGGTTATGCCAACAAGAGCGGTAAACAGTTTGCCCGTGCTTTTATAAAATACACACCCACCTGGGCGCGTAGCTTTACTCCTAAAAATCAAAAAGACCGTAACCGTATTGCTAAAATGAAGCAAATACCTATTCACGAGCTTATAACAGATAAAAAACTTTTATTTGTTGACGATTCTATAGTTCGCGGAACACAGCTTAAAGAAACGGTAGATTTCCTTTATCAGAACGGCGCAAAAGAAGTACACATGCGCTCTGCTTGTCCGCCAATTATGTACTCATGCAAGTATTTAAGCTTCTCTCGTAATCAAAGCGACCTTGACCTTATCGCACGCCGAGTTATTTTAGAGCTCGAGGGTGAGGATGGCTTCAAACATATTGCAGAATACAGCGACACTTCTACCGAACGCGGCAAAAAACTTCGCAAAGCAATTGCCGAAAACTTTAATTTCGCTTCACTCGAATTCCAGACTTTAGACGGAATTATTGAAGCTATAGGACTACCCAAAGACCAATTGTGTACTTACTGTTGGGACGGAAAGGAATAATAAAATGGATAATTCACAATCAAAATCTTATGCTGCTGCAGGTGTTGATATCACCGCAGGCTACAAAGCAGTCGAACTTATGAAAAAGCACATTAAAAGAACCCGTAACGAAGGCTGTCTTGACGATGTCGGCGGTTTCGGCGGTTGCTTCGGTTTACCTTTAGGCTACGAAGAACCCGTTCTCGTAAGCGGTACTGACGGTTGCGGCACAAAGGTAAAACTCGCAATTCTTATGGACAAGCACGATACCATCGGCATTGATGCTGTTGCAATGTGTGTTAACGATATTATTTGTTGCGGCGCAAAGCCGTTATTCTTCCTTGACTATATTGCTTGTGGAAAGAATATCCCCGAAAAAATTGCCGAAATCGTAAGCGGTGTGGCTGAGGGTTGCGTTCAGTCAGGTGCGGCTTTAATCGGCGGCGAAACCGCTGAGCATCCCGGTATGATGCCTATTGACGATTATGACCTTGCAGGTTTTGCTGTTGGTATTGTTGACAAGAAAAAGATTATTGACAACACCACTATGGAAGAGGGCGATGTTGTTATTGCTCTT
>JAZNLE010000038.1:0-9666 GCA_045578885.1 Acutalibacteraceae bacterium
ATGAAATATATTGAACTTTTTACCGACGGTGCTTGTTCGGGAAACCCAGGCCCTGGCGGTTGGGGTGTTGTACTTAGGTTTAACGGCCACGAAAAAGAGCTTTCGGGTGGTGAAGCAAACACCACCAATAATCGAATGGAACTGACTGCCGCTATTGAGGGACTTCAAGCCTTAAAAGAGCGATGCCAAGTAAGGCTTGTCACCGACTCGAAGTATGTTGCTGACGGTATTACAAAGGGTTGGGCAGAGTCGTGGAGAAAGAATAACTGGCGCAAGGCAGACAAAAAGCCTGCTTTAAACCCTGATTTGTGGGAAAAGCTTTTAGATTTAATCGCCGAACATGATGTCACAATTGATTGGGTTAAAGGTCACGCGGGCCACCCCGAAAATGAGCGTTGTGACCGCTTGGCAGTGGCATTTTATAATAGTCATTTTTAGTCGAATCCGTAAAACAGATTCGACAAGTCGATTTATCGACTATGCAAAACTATGCATAGTTTTGCAAAATAACTCTTACAATAGTTATGTTGCAAATTTTAAATAAAATTTGCAGCCAAATGAAACATTTGGCATCGAAACGACTGATTTTTGTCGTTTCGAGAAAACATAAATATTACAAAAATTACAGGAGAATTTATGAACATAGCATTTTACACCTTGGGTTGCAAGGTGAATCAGTATGAAACACAGGTTATGCGAGAAGCTTTCGAGAGAAAAGGACACAAGGCGGTGCCGACTTCGGCACCGTTTGATGCGCTTATTATAAATTCCTGCACAGTCACCGCCGAAAGTGACCGCAAAACCCGTCAGGCGCTCCATCGCTTCCGCAAGAACAACCCCAACGCTGTCATTGCGCTTACGGGTTGTATGGTGCAGGCTTTCTCGGAAAAATCAAAGGCGCTTGAGGGTGCGGATATTATTATGGGCAACACCGATGTTTTAAAGGTGGTAGAGAGTGTCGAGGCCTTTTTGTGTGACGGTAAACCGATTTTCGAGGTGTCAGACCATCCGAAAACCGAGCGATTTAACACACCACCTATTACTGAATTTGCCGAGCGTACCCGCGCTTATATGAAGATTGAGGACGGTTGTGACCGCTTTTGCACCTATTGTATTATCCCCACCGCGCGCGGTTGGGTTCGCTCGAAGCCTGTGTCTGAAATAAAAAAAGAAGCTGAGTCTTTGGCAAAGAATGGCTTCGTTGAAATTGTGCTTGTGGGTATAAATCTTACTTCATACGGCAAGGGCGAGGATATAAATTTATGTGATGCTGTCGATGCAGTTTGCTCGGTAGAGGGTATAAAACGAGTTCGTTTAGGTTCGCTCGAGCCTGACCATATTACAGACGAGATGCTCGCGCGTTTTAAAGCACAGGATAAGTTTTGTCCTCAGTTCCATCTGTCTTTGCAATCGGGCAGTGATAAGACACTTGCGCGTATGAACCGTCACTATGATACTGCGTTTTATCGTGATTTGGTAGAGCGTATCAGAAAAATGTTCCCCGATAGCGCTATTACAACCGATATTATGGTCGGTTTCGCAGGGGAAACAGGGGAAGAATTTTCAGAGAGTCTTGAGTTTGCCAAGGAAATAGGTTTTGCAAAGGCGCATATTTTCGCCTATTCTCGCCGAGAGGGGACTGTAGCTTACGGACTTATGAATCAAGTAAGCAACGCCGAAAAGGCGGAACGCTCGAAGCAAATGATTGAGGCGACTCTCAAAACCGAAGAGGAATTTTTGGAAAGGTTTATCAGAACCGAGCAAAATGTCCTTTTCGAAACTGAAACCGAAGGCTATACCGAAAATTATTGCCGTGTAAAAATTAAATCTCCCCTCGTAAAAACGGGAGAGATTTTAAAGGTTAAGATTATCGGTCGAGAGGGCGACACCCTTTTAGGCGAAGAATAAATGCCCAATCAAGATTTTTGTTCCTAAAATTATTAGAATAACACCGCCTGCAAGCTCGGCTTTGGACTTCCACTTCGCGCCGAAGACATTGCCGATTTTGACACCTGCGGCAGAAAACATAAAGGTGATTATTCCGATAAACAAAACTGCGGCAAAGATGTTGACATCGGGGAGTAGTGCAAAGGTTATGCCTACTGCCAACGCGTCAATGCTTGTCGCGATTGCCATTATAAGCATCGGCTTAAAGGAAAATGAGCAGTTGGTCTCGTTTTCCTCTTTAGAAAAGGCTTCCTTTATCATATTGGCACCTATACCGCCAAGGAGAATAAAAGCGATATAGTGGTCAACCGCAGTTACATATTTTTCGAAAGCTGTACCTAAAAAATATCCTAAAAGCGGCATTAAAGCCTGAAATCCGCCGAACCAAGCGCCCGTGATTATCATGTGGCGCTTTTTTAATTTGTATGTAGCAAGGCCTTTACAAACAGACACCGCAAAGGCGTCCATTGAAAGACCTATGGCTAAAATCAAGAGTTCTATAATTCCCATTTGATCACTCACTTAAGGTATATATGTTACGAGAAACAATTATATACCACCGAGAGCGAAATGTCAAATAATAATGGGTTGTATCTGTTTGCCCTTAAGGGCTTCTTCCACCGTTTTTGGAATGAGCGAGAAATCGCATATCATTGAATTGTTTTTAGAATGCGGATCGTCCTGACGGTAGGGGACGAAGAAAATATTTTTTGTGTTGTGTAAAAGGCCGATGTTTTTAGCGCTTGCGCCCAATGCGTCGTTGGTAGCAACACCGAAAACAACGGGTTTATTATTGCGAAGATGCGCTTTTATTGCCATTGTGACAGCGCTGTCGGTAATACCTAAAGCATTTTTTGCGAGGGTATTACCCGTAGCGGGCGCTACCACCAGAATGTCAAGCAGATTTTTTGGGCCTATCGGCTCTGCCGATACAATGCTGTGTATTACTTTGTTGTTGCAAATTTCTTCAACTTCTCTAATCCAATCCTCCGCTTTGCCGAAGCGTGTGTCGGTGTTATACACCGTTTCGGATAAAATGGGCAGGATTTTAATGTCATATTGGCTTAAAGTTTTTAGCGCCTTTACAGACTCTTTTATGGTACAAAAGGAGCCTGTTATGGCATAGCCTAATGTGATGTTTTGCATAATATTCTCCCTTTAGTTGTAAAAACGAATGAGTTCACTTACTGTTTTGGCTAAAATCTTTCCTGCGGTTTTGGGAGCGGTTTTACCAGGTAAAGCAGGGGCTTTTTGCGCGTTAATTCCAAGTGATTTTGCGTATTCAAGGTTGAATCCGCCCTTTGAAGAAAGGTCAACAAGCAGTTTTGCAGGCAGATTTTTGAGGGTATTATCGGACAAAACGGGAAAATCAACTGTGTTGAAAATAATGTCATAACCTAAATAAATATCCTGTAGCTTCTCGGTATTTATGTAATTAAATCCGAGTGCTTCAAGCTCTGCAAAGTCTTTTGGCTTGCGCGCGCTGACTGTTACATTTGCGCCAAGGTTTTTAAGCCTGTTGGCTAAAATTTTACCCACTCTGCCGTTGCCGATAACAAGGATATTGCTTTGCCAAATCGTGAAATCGGTATTCTCAATTGCGATTTTGATAGCGCCCTCGGCTGTGGGAACGGCGTTAAGAAGGGCATAACTGTCGAGGGTGTTGTAATCAATACATCTTCGTTTTTCGAAGTTGTGATTGCAGCAAAGAATAAGCTGGTCCTTGGTTTTGTCCTCGATTTCAAAAAGCGGAATAACACGGTTGGTAAGTGGCGCAAAAACCGTCTTTCCGTCACGTGTTGTGGGGACGGGAAGTATTATAATATCGCTTAAAGAGATGTCGCCCTTGTCATCGGGGTAAAGCCCTAAAGTATTCACAAAAAAGTTTTGATTTTCGAGACTGTGCTTTACGGTTTTAAGGCGAGAGTCTCCGCCGACTATACAGATTTTTTTCATACTGTCCCTCCAAAAAAAGTAAGTGCCTAATACATTTTATGGCACTTACTTTTTTTGTGTTACGGTATTTCTTTTAATAAAAGTTCTTTTTGGTTTTTTGTGGGTTCTTTAATGACTGCTTGTCTTAAATGTTCTAAAATTTCACCGATTTTCTCACCCTTGAAGCCGAGTTCTGTAAGCGTTTTTCCGTCAATACACAGGTGTGAGATTTTATAAGGTTCATTATTTTTTTCGATTTCTTCAATCGGGGTTTTATCCCACTCTTTATAATCGAAAAATGCCATTAATACTTCGGGGCTTGCGATGTTTAGCATTTCTTTTATATCTGCTTTGCTGTTAGGTTTAGGCAATTTCGAAAGTTTGTCAAATGTTGTGAAAAATTCACGTTCCTTGTTTGAGGGTTTGAGAGATTCGAGACTTTTACTGTCAAGGCTCATATAAAGGCACACATTAAGGTTGTCGCGGTGGGTTTTGATTTTTTCGAAATTCGGTATTTTGGTGATGCCTAAAAATTCAAGCCCACCGCAAAGCAAAAGTTCTGAAAATACTTTGAAATTCTCGCCCACTACGGCTTTTTTGAGTTCTGTAAATATTCGCTCTCGGCTTACATTCTGCAGTAAATAGGCGCAGTCTAAAGCGGAATTTAGGGTTTCTTCATCAATGGTGAAACCGAGGGTTGAAGCAAAGCGAAAAAGCCTTAAAATTCGCAAAGCATCTTCGCGAAAACGGGTTTCGCTGTCACCGACGGTGCGAAGAATTTTATTTTCAAGGTCAGTTCTTCCGCCGAAGCAGTCAATAAGCCCGTCTTTGTGGTTATATGCCAAAGCGTTTACCGTGAAATCTCTGCGCGAAAGGTCCTCTTTCACATCTGTCACAAAGTTCACGCTGTCGGGACGGCGATTATCTGCATAGCTGTTTTCGGTACGGAAAGTGGTGACTTCGACCGCTGTGCCATCAACCATAACCGTAACTGTTCCGTGCTTTATGCCTGTCGGAATGGTCTTATCAAATATATCAATTACCTCGTTTGGTGTGGCAGAGGTGGTGACATCGTAATCATCAGGGGTGTTACCTCGCAAAATATCCCTTACACATCCGCCTACAATGTATGCTTTATGTCCGTTTTGGGTTAATTTTTCGATAATAAATTCGGTTTTTTCGGGAATTTTAAACATTTCTTTAGTTGCCTTTCAAAAAATGGTTTATTTTTTATATAAATAGTAGTATAATATATATAATATTGCGATAAGGAGAGTTTTTAATGAAAAAACTTCGCGCTGAAGATAAAATAATTGATAATGTAAAACGAATTCATATGATAGGTATCGGCGGAAGCGGTATGTGTCCGCTTGCCGAGATTTTGTATAGCAAGGGATATATCTTGACAGGCTCCGACAACAACGAAAGCGACCCTTTAAAAAGGGTTAAAAGCCTTGGTGTCAAGGTGTTTATGGGACACAGTGCCCAAAATGTTGAGGGTGCAGAGCTTGTGGTATATTCTGCCGCAATTTCTAAAGACAACCCCGAGCTTGTAAGGGCAGAGGAACTCTCGATTCCTACAATGGAGAGAAGCCATCTTTTAGGTGCACTCACCCGCAAGTTCGATAATGTTATCGGCGTGTGCGGAACCCACGGCAAAACCTCTGTTACTTCTATGATAACACAAATTCTCATTTTAAACAAGTGCGATCCTACAGCAGTTATAGGCGGTAAACTTCCGCTTATAAATTCTAACGGTATCGCAGGTAAGAGCGAAACAATGGTTTGTGAGTCGTGCGAGTTTGTTGACACCTTTTTACAGCTTTCTCCCGATATTACAGTTTTGCTTAATATCGATAACGACCACCTCGATTATTTCAAGACGATGGATAACCTCGTAGCTTCCTTTACAAAGTTTGTTTCTATGGGTAAAGTTTGCTATGTAAACGGCGACGATGCGCTTGCTGTTAAGGCTTGCGATAACGCGAATGTAAAAAAGGTCACATTCGGTCTTAAAAAGACTAACGACTACTATGCCGATAATATCAAAAAGGGCAAGTTCGGTTTTTCTTTCGATGTATGCAAAGGGAATGAAAATCTTATAAATATCGAGCTTCATATTCCCGGTCACCACAATATTTTAAACGCTCTTTCGGCGTTTGCTGTGGCTTACGATATGGGTGTTGAGGCTAAGGGTATTAAAGAGGCTTTGGAAAAATTCACAGGCGCAGGTAGAAGATTTGAATTTTTGGGTGAGTATAATGGTTGGTGCTTGGCTGACGACTATGCTCACCATCCGACCGAGATTACCGCAACCCTTACCGCCGCTAAAAACCTCTCTTATAACAATGTTATCGCGGTGTTCCAGCCCTTTACTTTCTCACGCACAGCGCTTTTAAAGGATGAGTTTATAAAGGCTTTGTCGATTGCCGACAAGGTGATTTTAACTTCCATTATGGGTTCGCGCGAGGTTAATACTTACGGCATTTCTTCCGAAGATATCGCAAAGGAATTACCCGACGTGGTTATAGTCGACGGCTTTGAGAATATCGCAGACAAGATTATCGAAATCGCAAAGGAAAATGATATTGTAATCACTATGGGCGGTGGCGATATCTATAAAGCGGCTTATATAGTAAAGGAAAAGTTGCAATGACCGAAAAGCTATACGATGTGAACTCGCATCTGAAAGAGTTTTGCGCTACGGTTTTGTCCTGCGAGGATAAAAAAGCGGTGCTTGATAAAACCGCTTTTTTTCCCGAGGGTGGCGGACAAACTGCCGACAAGGGATATATTGACGGCGTGCGCGTTTTGGATGTGCAGATAAAAGACGGTGTGATTTATCATTACCTTGAAAGTGATATTGAAGAGGGCAAGACGGTGGAATGCAAGCTCGATTGGGAAGAGCGTTTCTATAAGATGCAAAACCATTCGGGCGAGCATATAATCTCGGGTATAGTGCATTCGCTTTTTGGCTTTGAGAATGTCGGTTTTCATTTAAGCGACCGCGAAATGACAATGGACTTTAGCGGAATGCTTTCGCGTGAAGATTTGCTCAAGGTCGAACAGCTTGCTAACGAGGTTATATACCGCAACGCGAAGTTTAATTGCTACTATCCGCAAGACCTTGAAAGACTTGAATACCGCAGTAAACTCGATTTGACAGAGGATGTCAGAATCGTTGAAATCGAGGGTTGTGACAGGTGCGCTTGCTGTGCGCCCCATGTCGATACTGCGAGCGAAATCGGAATGATTAAAATTCTCGATTTTTGCAAGAACAAGGACGGTGTCAGAATCTGGGCGGTCTGCGGAAAGCGCGCGCTCGTAGATTATAATAACCGCTATCAGAACGGTTTGGAAATTTCGGCGCTTTTGTGCTCTCCGCAAGGTGATATCGCCGAGGCAGTCAAAAAACAGCTTGAGAATATCGAGGCGCTAAAATATGAAATCGGCGGTCTTAAAAGAAGACTTATAGCTGAGATTACAGAGAATTTCCGAGCCGAAACTGAAATGTCGGTTGTTTTTCAAGATGGCTTTGATATTAAGGAGTTACAGTTATTAAGCGATGCCTTACATAAGAAAACTGACAGTCTGATTGCTGTTTTCAGCGGTAGCGACCACGAATATTCTTTCGCAATCTGCGGTGAGGCTCAAAGGCTTGATAATTGGTTTAAGGAATTTAAGTCAAAACTTAATGTTCGCGGTGGCGGACGAAACTCGATGGTACAGGGGACTGTGCTTAATACCAAAGACGAGATATTAGGAGTTATAAATGAACTGGACTGAAATTACGATTAAAGTAGCGGGTAAGGACACAGATTTAGCGGCGGCAATCGCTAATATGACCGTGCCTTACGGTATTTATATTGAAGATTATTCCGATTTGGAGGAAAAGGCGGAGGAGATTGCCCATATCAATCTTATAGATGAAGAATTGTTGGCAAAGGACCGCGAAACCTCGCTTATTCATATCTACATTTCGGAATGTGATAACGCTTTAGAAGCGGTCGAATTTTTGAAAGAACGCTTTAAAGCAGCGAATATAAGCTTTGAAGTAGATTCTATCGGTGTTGACGATACTGATTGGAACGAAAATTGGAAAAAGTATTTCCATACAAGTGAAATCGGCGAAAAGCTCGTAATCGTGCCGAGTTGGGAAAAATATGACAACAAAAACGGTAGAATCGTGCTTAATATCGACCCAGGTGCCGCTTTTGGTACAGGTACTCATGCGACAACCTCGCTTTGCCTTTCGCTTTTGGAAAACTATATAAATTTCGATACGAAAATGCTTGATATCGGTACGGGAAGTGGAATTTTAAGTATAGCTTCGGTGCTTTTGGGAGCAGAAAAGGCAGTCGGTGTTGATATAGACGCGCAGTCGGTAAAGACCGCAAAGGAAAATGCCGAAATTAATAAAATTGACGATAAATGCGAGTTTATTGTGGGTGACCTTGCTGATAAAATAAGCGGTAAATATGAGGTTATCTGCGCCAATATTGTGGCTGATGTTATAATAAAGCTTTTCGATAATGTCGAGCAGTTTTTGGCTGACGGCGGTGTATTTATAACATCGGGTATTATTGATATAAGAAAAGACGATGTGCTTAAAAAAGCAAACGAAATGGGCTTTGCCGTAGCGGAAGAATGCTACAAAGACAATTGGTGCGCATTTGTGTTTAGGAGATAATGTATGCTTGAATTTGAACAATTAAGTTTAAGGCTTTCGGGAAGTGAAGACGAGCTTCGCGACCTTAAAAGCGCTTTAGGATATGACCGTCTTCAAAGAGAGATTGAAGAGCTTGAAACCAAGGCGAGCGCTCCTGACTTTTGGGACGATATGGAAAACTCGCAAAAGATTTTGCAAAGAACGGGTAAGCTTAAAAATACTGTTGAAACCTATGATAAACTCTGTTCGTCTTTTGAAGATTTGCAGGTGCTTATCGAAATGGGTGACGAGGAAGAAGATTTGTCCTTGATTGAAGAAATTGAAACCTCGATAAGTGATTTTGAAGAGGGCTTAGCTTCACTTCGTCTTCAGACACTTTTGACAGGTGAATACGATAAAAATAATGCTATTCTGACATTCCACGCGGGTGCGGGCGGAACAGAGGCTATGGACTGGGTTGCGATGCTCGTTAGAATGTACTCTCGTTGGACCGAGCGCCACGGCTTTAAAACCCAAATGCTCGATTTCCTCGACGGCGACGAGGCAGGGCTTAAAAGCGCTACGCTTCTCATTGAAGGTGAGAACGCTTACGGATATTTAAAGAGCGAATCGGGTGTTCACCGCCTCGTGCGCGTCTCTCCTTTTGACGCTTCGGGTAGAAGACATACTTCTTTTGCATCGCTCGAGGTTATGCCCGAAATTACTGACGATATGAACATTGAAGTCAGGGAAGAGGATTTAAAAATGGATGTTTTCCGTTCGTCAGGCGCGGGCGGTCAGCACATCAATAAAACCTCCTCTGCGGTACGACTGACACATATCCCGACGGGCATTGTTGTTGCTTGTCAAAACGAGCGCAGTCAGTTCCAGAACCGCGAGCAAGCTTTAAAAATGTTGAAATCAAAGCTTCTTGAAATCAAGGAACGCGAGCATCTTGAAAAAATTGAGGATATCAAGGGTGTTCAAAAAGAAATTGCCTGGGGTTCGCAGATACGCTCCTATGTGTTTATGCCGTACACTCTGGCAAAAGACCACAGAACAGGCTTCGAATCAGGTAATATAAATGCCGTTATGGACGGTGATATTGACGGGTTTATCAATGCATATTTAAAATC
>JAZNLE010000039.1:0-9541 GCA_045578885.1 Acutalibacteraceae bacterium
ATTGAATTGGAGATTATTTCAAATACGGAATGCTCGCAGCCGTCAAGCCCATCAGAGCCAAAGATAACCGCAGGGCGAAGACGCACCTGATCGGGACCTTTAAGCTGTTTGATGCTTTCGTTGCCGTATTCCACCTTAGCTTTTGCCATTATATATGCTCCTTAAACATAAATATACTTTTACATTATATACCATATTTAGTGTTTTCGTCAAGCAAAAACCACAAATATGTATTGATTTTTAGGTGTTTTTAGTATATTATATATCTTTAGAGGTGAGTTTAATGGAATTTCTTGAAACTCTCGGTCAAACCGCAGTAGGAAAAATACTCACAAGCGGTGCGGTTGTCAACTTTTTTCTTGTAATATTAGGCACACTTTTGGGGCTTTTATTCAAAAAAGGCATACCCGAAAAAATAAGACAAGCCTTAATGACGGGTATGGCATTTTGTGTGCTGTATATTGGTATTACAGGTCTTTTTGAAGAAGGCGCAAATATTCTTGTAATGATTGTCTGTTTCGCGGTAGGCGCCTTAATAGGTGAGCTTTGTGACTTGGACAAGCGAGTCAACAATATAGGTCTTTGGATTGAAAGCAAATTTTCCCAAAAAAGCGGGGATACTAAAATTGCCGAGGGCTTTGTTGCCGCAACACTTCTTTTCTGCGTCGGCGCTATGACCATTGTCGGCTCTATTAACAGCGGTATTCAGGGCGATAACTCAACACTTTATTCAAAGTCGGTTATCGACTGTGTTGCCGCGGCGGCGCTTACTTCGAGTATGGGAATCGGCGTTATATTCGCTTCGGTATCAACCCTTGTAATCGAGGGCGGTTTAACCCTTTTGGCAGGCGTTATCTCCCCCATTCTTACAGATTACATAATCGCGCAGATGCAGGTTATCGGCTCGCTTTTAATCATAGCATTAGCGCTTAACATGTTAAAAATCACAAAAATCAAGGTTATGAATTTCGTCCCTGCGATTCTACTACCACTTTTACTTTGTCTATTTTAAGAAATATTTATAAATAAAAGAACAAGACGTCAAATAGCAATTATTAAAAGAAATATATTCTTAAGCCTGTGCGTTTTGGTGCTTGTGGCCGCAATCGTGCTTGTAGGCTTTATAATTTCTTCGATTGCGAAATCGGATAATAACCCTGATGCTTCAAATAATCAAAATATACAATCCGAACCCACGCCCGAAACTATACCCCACAGCTTTGCAACCGTTTTAAGCATCGGCGATATTATAGCTCACCAGACACACCTCAACGGCGCTATTTCCTCTGACGCCAACGATTATAAACACATTTTCTTACCAAAGGCTTGATAAATTTTATTCGCAGGCGCAAAATATTATCGACAGTATAAACCAAGACGATGCCAAATTTATCACGTTTTATATGATGCACCGGGGCGAAGAATATCAGCTTACCGCTAACAGCTGGCAAAAAACTGTTTCTCAAAAGCTTTGCGATATGGAGTCCAGATGATAATCGGCGGGCATCCTCACGTTGTACAACCGATGGAGCTTATACACTCCTAAGACAGCGAGAACACCGCCGTTTGCATCTATTCGCTCGGCAACGACGTTTCCAACCAAAGAAGAGAGCTTATCTCAAGTTCACCAAAAGGTCACACCGAAGAAAACCTCTCACGAATCCAAAAAATCACAGGCGGCAACGCCTGGGAAAAACTTACCGAAAACGAAATAGCAGACGCCAAATACAAAATGCTCAGAATGGAATTTCCCTTAACACAAGAAAAAGCAAAACGGAATTAACCGTTTTGCTTTTTTATTTTATCTATTACTGTCTTTCCTTGGGCGAAAATCTTTTCGGCTTCCTCATCACCCTCAAAGCCAGTGTTTTCTATAATTCTAAGTCCCAACATCAAGTCTTCAGGTAAAGGCATCTGCTCATCGACCGCTTCGCTGTAAAAATCTTTGCCGAGTTTTATTGGCTCTTCCGCAAAAATCGAGTAACCAAATGCATCGTCAAAATATTTCTTCGCTTTATCGTCAATTAAATAAAGCATCGTAGAATGATCTGCCACCAAAACCGACTGAACCTTAGTAAACATTGTATTGCGACCTGCATCACGGTTATCGTCCGAAACAGAGCAGTTTATCACTTGAACATTAACTTCGCCGTTGCCGTCAAGGTCGCTCGCATATTTTTCGAAATACTCCTCTACCCCGTCAAGCTGAATATCCAACGCAGGTGTATAGGTAAAATAAAGCACCGAAAAATCAAATCTTTCGCGTGTGGCACATTGTACTGTAACAATTGCAATTATAACCGCACTAACAGCAATAAGTATTGTATGAACCTTAAAATGATACCAAAAATTCTGCAATTTATCTTTGAACGTTACAGGCTTTAAGGCAACCTCGCTCGGTTTAGCTTCGGGCTCTATTTCACCCTGTTGCATTTTCTTAAGTCGCAAAAATTCCTCTCTCGCTTTGCGCTGTTCTTCTATAATTTCATTACGCTTATTCGCCATTTAAACACATCCTCTATCATGCGTAATTTTAACATACTTGGGCGACCTTTTCAACCGATTTTTAAAATTTTACTATTTATTCACTTTTTGGATAAAATAATTTAAGGAAAGGTTGAGATTATGAAGAAAAAAGTGAAACAAAATCTTCAAAGTGCGATAGCAGGAATTAGCATAGGCTTTGTAAACGGGATACTCGGAGCAGGGGGCGGTATGCTCGCCGTACCATTTCTAAAAAAACTCAGGTTTTCACAAAAGGAAGCCCACACAAACGCTATTGCCATAATCTTACCTATCACCGTTATCTCTGCAATCATCTATATTTTCAAAGACTATGTTACCATTTCCGACTCGCTTGTTTATATCCCAACAGGACTTCTGGGTGCGGTTATAGGCACTTATTTGCTTAAAAAAATCTCACCGAAATGGCTTAAAAGAATTTTCGGCGCACTTATGGTTTATGCAGGCGCTCGCCTGCTATTAAAGTGAATATCAGCGCCCTTTTAGCAGGGCTTTTTTCGGGAATACTCGGCAGTATGGGGCTTGGCGGCGGCGGAATACTTATAATCTACCTCGCCCTATTCACCGACACAAAGCAACTAACCGCGCAGGGCATAAATCTCCTGTTTTTTATCCCGATTGGAATTTTGTCCTTAATAATTTACTCTATTAAGAAACAAATAAAGTGGAAACCCGCCCTTAAAATCGCTCTTTTCGGTATAATAGGCACTATTGCAGGAATATTTTTAGCCGACTTTTTGGGCGGAAATATAACGCGAAAAGTCTTCGGCGGACTTTTGGTAATAATGGGAGTTTGCGAAATATTCAAAAAGAAAAACAGGCTGTCTCACTAATTTGAGTGAGGCAGCCTCTGACACCGAAGGTGACTGATAAGTTGTACCTCATCGATCACCCTTGTTTGATTTTAAAATCAAACATTTATTACATTTTTCTTTTTGGTTAAAATCTCAATCACAAGAACTGCGCCCACGAGTGCCACGCCGATAATATCGGTAACGATACCGGGGTAAATCAGCAACAGTCCGCCGACAACACTCACAATACGCTCATACCAGCTCATATTGTGCAAGAAATAGCCCTCAAGAGCCGAAGATACTGCAAAAATACCAATAAAGGACGTTATACAAATCAAGACAACCTCACCCACTGTGGTATCAATAAACAGCATTGCGGGATTAAGCGCAAATACATAAGGAACGATAAACGCACCAATTGCCTGTTTTGTTGCAGTAAAAGCGGTCTTCATCGGGTTTGCCTGCGCTATAGCCGCGCCTGCATAAGCCGCGAGGGCAACAGGAGGAGTAAGGTCAGCCACGATACCGAAATAGAACACAAAGAAATGTGCCGCAATATCGGGTACACCCATCTTTATAAGTATAGGCGCACAGGTTGCCGCCATAATGCAGTAGTTAGCAGTAGTGGGCACACCCATACCAAGAACTATACAACAAAGCATTGTAAGGAATAGCGCGATAATAACCTGATTACCTGCCAAAGCAACGATACCATTGATAATGACATTTGCAAGACCTGTCATAGTGATCGTGCCCGCAATAATACCAGCTACACCGCAAGCCACAGCAACGGTAATCATACCCTGACCGCCTGCCGCAAGTGCTTCGAAAATACGCTTTGGAGTGATACGGTCTTCTTTATTGAATATTCCAACAACAATTGTAGTGATAATTGCAATAGCAGCAGCATAAGCGATTGAACGCGAGCCAGAGCTTACAAGCACTATCAGAATAATAAGCGGAAGCAATAAATATGACTGCTTAAGAAGCGGTAAAAATCGGGGTAATTCTTCTCTTGAAAGACCGCGAAGACCTTCTTTTTTAGCCTCCAAGTGAACTGCGATAAACACACCCAAGAAATAAAGACAGGCAGGTAAGATTGCACGAACTACGATATTGCTATAAGGAACACCAATGTTTTCTGCCATAAGGAATGCCGCAGCGCCCATAATCGGCGGCATAATCTGTCCACCCGTAGATGCCGAAGCCTCCGCCGCGGCAGCAAACTCAGGCTTATAACCTGTTCTTTTCATAAGCGGAATCGTAACCGAGCCCGAACCTACGGTATTAGCAACCGACGAGCCCGAAACCATACCTTCCATAGCCGAAGCCACAACCGCAACCTTTGCAGGTCCGCCCGAAAATCCGCCTACTACCGAATTTGAAATCTTAATAAAGAAATCGGCAATACCTGTTCTTTCCAAAAACGCGCCGAAAATAATAAATATTGCTATGTACTTTGAGCAGGTGTTGATAGGCGTAGACAAAATACCCGAGGTTGTGGTGTAAAACAGTTTACCCACAAGTCCTTCTATTCTGCGCCACATATCAGGGTTGGTAAGTCCCCAACCGAGAGCATATATGACAAACACCGCCGCAACAATTATAATAGGCATTCCGACACAACGACGGCAAAGCTCCAATAAACACAGTATACCTATAACACCGATAATAATCTGGTGTAATTCGAATTTATTTCCTTGCTGAATAACAGAAACTGCATCGAAAGTATAGTAAAAGAATGATGCCGAACCCAAAAGCATTAAAACAACATCATACCAAGGAATATAATTGGTTTTTTGAGCACCCTTTTTGGCAGGATAAACCAAAAAACCAATAAGCACGATACAACCCATAAAGCTTGAAAGTCTTATCGCGTCAAGCCAGGTTGCAAAAAATGTCACATAAATACAAAATAGAGAAAAAGCCGCCAAAATACAGTTTACTGCAATTTTAGCTTTTCCTTCCCAAATGCGGGTGTTGGATTCTCTGTCAAACTTTTTCATTACATCGTCCAAAGCCATTGGTTCTACTGCTTCGGTTTCTTTCTTTTTAGAGAAAAACAACTATTCCCCCACCTTCCTAATAAATTATTAAAATAGCCGCGACTTTTAATGCCGCGGCTATTCTTTATCTGAATATCAAAATCAATTCAATTACTGAACTGCCACTTCAATTCCCTTTTCTTTAAAGTACTTTGCAGCGCCTGCATGGAAAGGAACAGTAAGACCGTTTGTTGCATTTTCAAGGCTTAACTCAGCACCCTTTGCATGCTCTTTTGTGATAGCGTCAATATTCTCAAATATAGCTGCTGTCAAATTGTAAACTTCATCTTCACTAGCATCTGCACTTACAATCAATGTTGCCTTAACTGTAACAGACTTAATTGCTGCTTCCTGATTCTTATAAGTATTTGCAGGGATTTCGTAAACAGAATAGAAGGTGTTATCCTTCATAAGCTTTTCTGCTACATCGCCGTCAATAGCAACGATGCGAGTGTTGGCATTTGTCATGCTAAGTTCGGTAATGGCAGGAGTCGGAGCGCCTGCTACAATAAATGCGGCATCAATTTTGCCGTCTTTCAAAGCATCTGCGCTTTCGTCAAAGTTCTGATACTGGGGTTTAATGTCTTCTTCAGTAAGACCTGCAGCTGCAAGTACATCTACCGCATTGAAATATACACCCGAACCGGGAGCGCCGATAGATACCTTCTTGCCCTTTAAATCTGCAACAGATTTAATCTCTGGGTTAACGGTTACAAGCTGAACTGCTTCAGCATAAAGACCTGCAACTGTGCGGAAGCTTTCGATTTTTCCGTCAGTTTCAAAAGAACGGGTTCCGTTCCAAGCATAGTGCATAACATCAGACTGAACAGTACCTAACTGATAGTCGCCTGCGTCAATACCCTGAATGTTGTCCTTTGAGCCGCCTGTTGATACAGTATTAACAGTAATACCGGCATTGTTTGTAATGTACTGACCGATAATACCGCCGTATGCGTAATATGTACCTGTGGGACTGCCTGTGCCCATTGTCATTGTGCTACCGCCACATGCTGCTAATGAAAAGAGCATTGCGATAGCCAAGATCACTGCTAAAAATTTTTTCACTTTATACCTCTCCTTTTATAAATATGATGATATTATACCAAAAAAATCAAATTTTGGCAAGTAAAAAATCAAAAATCGACAATAAAAAAGCTTTATGTTACACGATTGTAATATAATACCTTTATAAATATTTGCTTTATCACGAACCGCTACATAAAAATCCCTATCATTTTAATGATAGTTATAGTATCAAATATATAAAACTTTATTTATAAACAAAAGTTCAAAAATTTCTTTAAAAAATCGAAAATATTGCTTGACAAGGGGTAATAATTGTGGTATATTATTTAGGCGCTTGAAAAATGCTGGTGTAGCTCAGTTGGTAGAGCAGCTGATTTGTAATCAGCAGGTCGGGGGTTCGAGTCCGTCCACCAGCTCCAGCGCATATGAGTCTTTAATCGGACTCGAAGCCTGAGAGGGTAAGCACCGTTAAGAAAACATCACGGTGTGATGTTTTTAGGTGCGAAGTGCGAACGACTCTTCGTGAGCACGGCAAACTTTTGAAAAAAGGTTGCGTCCGTCCACCAGCTCCAGCGCATTAAACTAAATATGGGAGTGTTCCCGAGTGGCCAAAGGGGGCAGACTGTAAATCTGTTGTCTTCGACTTCGGTGGTTCGAATCCACCCGCTCCCACCAAACAAAAAAGACTTGCCATAGCAAGTCTTTTTTGTTTGGTGAAATGACGCGTTCCCTTCGGGAACATTAAGCAGCCTTCGGCTATGAAGACGCTTTCGCTAATGAAGTGTGCTACGGCACGATAAGGAACGCTTCGCTTCATACGAGCGTGAGCTCGTGCTTCATAGGGCGTAAGCCCTACTTCATATTTGCAAGGCAAATGCTTCATTTACAAACTAAACCATTTATGCTATACTTAAATTGAAAGTAGGTGCTATTATGCGTGATGATAAATTATCCGTTCAATCTATGGACTTCACCGTATCAATAATAAATTTCGTTAAAGAATTAAAACTCAAAAAAGAAAATATAATCTCCAATCAAATCGGTAGATCAGGCACCTCTATCGGCGCAAATATCCGTGAAGCACAATATGCACACGTAAAGCAGACTTTGTATCAAAACTCCAAATAGCACTTAAAGAAGCCAATGAAACAGGCTATTGGCTCGAACTTTTATATAAAACGAATTATATCGATGAAGCAACTTACAAAAATCTTGACTCTAATTGCACAAGTATTAGAGTAATGTTGATTTCCTCAATAAATACAGTTAAATCAAAATAATAAAAACAGCACCTGATTCCAAACTAGGTTTCAGGTGCTATTCTTTTACAAATTCAATTATATCACAAACATTACAGTCAAGGGCGTAGCAAAGGGCATCAAGAGTTTTGGTGTTTATTGCCTCACCTTTTTTCATGCGGTGCAAAGTGTTTGCCGAAAATCCTTGTTTAAAAATCAAGTTGTATTCAGTTATTCCTTTTTTAAAAAGCGTTTCATAAAAAGGTTTATATGAAATCATTCTTATCACCTTTTTAATTTTATCATACTTAAAATATTGAGTATAATTAGTGCATCTTAAAAATTTAATTTTAATTCAAGATATTTGAAAGGAGAAGTTTAAAAATGAAAAAGAAGAGGGATATTTTCATAGATAAAAATATTGATGAAACAAGAAGCATTAATACTTTGCCCCAAATTATTTTATTGATCATTTCGGTATTTTTTCAATTGCCAACGATGGTTTCTTTGGTTATAGGTAAAAGCCGGTATGCTTCTACAATAGGTTATATTTTTTATGCCATGAGTATTGTATCTATAATTTTTTTGATTGTTCACTTTAAATTGTATCGTAAAAATCATAATACAAAAATATTGTTTTTAATAAGCATACTAATAATTGCTTTTTTAAAGATAAGAACGCTTATAATTTTCCCTAATATTTCAAATATATGCTCTGTTTTTGGGATAGGAATGATAATTTCTGCTATTCTTAAATTCAACAAAATTAATAAGCTATTTAGATTGATAGGTTCTATTATATTGCTTTTTATATCACTTTTAACCTTGTTTAATAGTAATTATGTTTTAGAAGCAGTATCAACTGAATTTTCAAACTTGTTATTTTGGGTGCCCTTAGCATTATTTTTTGCGAAAACGGCAATAAAAAACTATTAATGTAAAAATAGGAGGTTTTTAAATATGTGGATATTTTCAGTTCCAGTATTTTTAATTTTAATTATTGTTTTGTTTTTGGGAGCAGGAATATTTGAGGCAATGCAAATAAATATTATGCCAATAGTTTCCATTATATTTCTAATAATAGGTGTTGTTAATCTTGTATTATGCTTTAAAAAGGAAAACAAAATAATTCCTATAATTTTTGCAGCTATTAGCATAATTATTTTTGTATGTACACTAGGAATTTCTATGAGTACAGGAGATATCCTATCGTGGATTTGGTACCATATATAAATACAATAATTAAATAGTTTTTGATTGATGTGTTTGAAATTACATAAAGCCAATGGACTGACATAGTGGTTATTTAGAAAAACATTTCATCCTAAAATATGTAGTGGTTCTAACACATAGCTTAAAAATTCAAAGAACATCAAATTTGTGCAACCTTTCCAATCCACCACACAAACTAACACTTAATATGTCAAAAATTTACTTTACAATCGTGGGCTGTATATTTATAATTATATAATGTAATATTATGGATAAAGTTTATACCGACAGGAGGAAATAATATGATTTTTGGTGTATTAAAGGACATTAAGATAGGCGAGAACAGAGTTATCTGCACCCCTATCGAAGTAGCTACAATCGTAGCCGCAGGTCACACAGTATTAGTTCAGAAGGATTGCGGTGTAGGTTCGGGCTTTTCGAACGAAGCCTACGCTAAAGCGGGTGCTACCGTTGTAGACAACGCAGCAGAGGTTTGGGAAAAGTGTGATTTTGTAGCAAAGGTTAAGGAAATTGAGGAATCCGAATACGAATATCTTCGCGAAAATCAAATGCTTTATTGCTGTATCCATCCCGCAGGACATCCCGAAGAGGTTGATGCAATCCTTAAATCTAAATGTATCGCCATCACCGCAGAAGACAGCCACCGCTACGGCTCACCCAACTGTGAAGCCGCAGGTAAACA
>JAZNLE010000040.1:0-7016 GCA_045578885.1 Acutalibacteraceae bacterium
TTCAAAAGGCGAAGCGCGTTTGTAACGGCTGTACGCGATTTACCCATACGCTTTGCAACCTGCTCCTGTGTAAGACCGAAGGAATCAATAAGCGAGCGATAACCAAGCGCTTCTTCAACCGCGTTCAAATCTTCGCGCTGAAGATTTTCAATAAGCGCCAATTCCATAAGTTCTTGGGGCTCGGCATCTTTTATAACCACGGGGACTTCATAAAGTCCTGCTATACGGCATGCACGCCAGCGTCTTTCACCTGCTATTATACTATATCTGCCATTTGTTTCAGGCTTGACCACAATAGGTTGTATAAGACCGTGTTCTGCAATGCTTTCTGCAAGTTCAGAAAGCGCATCTTCGTCAAAATCTTTACGGGGTTGAGCGCGGTTAGGTTCAATATCATTAAGATTTACGGTTATAACGCCACCTTCATCGGTCGCGTTTTCATTAAACAAAGCATCTAAGCCTCTGCCGAGGCCGCCTTTCTTTACTGCCATTTTAACCTCTCCTGTTTTTCTTCAAAAATTCTTTAGCGAGCGCGTTATAAGCATCGCTTCCCTTTGAGCGCTTGTCATAATACTGAATCGGCATACCAAAGCTTGGCGCTTCGGAAAGTCTGACCGCGCGCGGTATTACCGATTTGTAAAGCTTGTCCGAAAAATACTTTTTAATCTCGCCGACAACCTGACCTGTGAGGTTGAGTCTGCCGTCAAACATTGTAAGCACTATGCCCTCTATTTCAAGAGTAGAATTGTAAAGTCTTTTAACTTGACGAACAGTTGCCATCAACTGAGAAAGTCCCTCAAGAGCGTAATATTCGCACTGTATCGGCACAAGAACGGTGTCGCTCGCGTTAAGAGCGTTTATTGTAATAAGTCCCAAAGACGGCGGACAGTCTATAAATATGTAATCGTATTTTTCTCTAACCACAGAGAGCGCCATCTTAAGCTGTGCTTCGCGACGGTCAATTTCTATCAAATCAACCTCAGCAGCCGCCAAATCGATTGACGCGGGAATTATATCGACATTTTTATATTCAGTTTTAATAATTGCTTCTTCGGTTTTGCCTTTTCCAACAAGCAGTTCGTAAGACGAAACGCGGACTTCTTTTTTATTTATACCGTAACCGCTTGTGGTGTTCCCCTGCGGGTCGGCGTCAACGAGCAGTACCTTTTTGCCTGCAATTCCTATCGCAGCAGAAAGATTCACCGAAGTTGTGGTCTTGCCCACACCGCCTTTTTGATTAACAATGGAGATTATTTTTCCCATTCTTCTTCTCCTTTTGTTTCACGTGAAACATAATTTACTTTTTTATTATATCAAAGACTTTTATTGTTGTAAATAAAAAATTAGCCGAAAGTGGATTTTCGGCTAATTTTTATCGTCAGGTTTTACAAGTAACGCGGCTATAAAACCAAACAAAACAGGAGCGGTAATGCCTGCCGCAGTGGCTTCTAGTCCGCCCATAAGCGCGCCTATCAATCCGTGCTCGGTGACGGCAGCTTTTACACCTCTTGCAAGGCTATATCCAAAACCCGTAAGTGGCACTGTGGCGCCTGCGCCTGCAAACTCGACCAACGGCTCATATACACCAATCGCGGTCAATGCCACACCAATCACCACGTATGAAACCAATATTCTCGCGGGGGTTAGTTTTGTATAGTCGATAAGTAACTGACCGACCACGCAAATCGCACCGCCCACGGCAAACGCTTTTAAGCAATCTAAAAATAATCCCATAAACCACACCTCGTTGTTTCACGTGAAACATTTTTAGTATTTTGTGCGATTTATGGGATTTTATTCAATATCAAAGCATTTATAAATTTCTTTTTTTACCGTCTGGTAATCAAGATGCCTTACGCGAATGTTATCAGCACGCTCGCTTCTCACCAAAACGCGAACACGACAAGTTTTATAAAAATAATCAGGCGGAAAACGAATCAGCCTTATTTCCCCTATATTTTCCTTTGGGCAGTAAAGCTCGTAGGTTCGAAATCCTTTATTACTGCGCGCAAAAACATTTTCACCAAACGATATTTTTGATTTGTTATACTGAAACAACCCTATATATGCGTAGCAAACAATCAACGAGCAAGCGACAAGGGTTAAAAACAGAGCAAATCTCGTCAAATCGTCAAATTTCAGTGCAAACCAGATAGCAAGTCCTATAGCCACCAAAAAGTAAATTGCAGGCAAGAATAAAAATCGGCTTTGGGTTAAATAACTTCTTGCAGGGCGTATACCCTTTTCTGTCGGCACAAAGAACGGGAAATACTTTGAAAGCTTGTTTTTGATTTCCTTGTTTGCACCGAGCGGAATTATCACTTCCGACTCACTTTTGGCATCACCATATCCGCCAACGCTTACTTTTAGCGCGTAGCGGCGAAGCAACTGCATTAAAAGGGTTTGCTCAACCTTTATATTATTGATTGCAGTTTTTCTGAAAGAGGTTCGCGTTCTGACAATAAGCCCCGAACGAACCTCCAACTTGTCCTTCTCTAAAAAGAGTTTGAAATTAACATATTTTAAGAATGAATATATAAACGAAATTAGATACGCAATCAAAATAATCAGCGTGATTGTATTGACTACGGGCGGAAAATAGGTTTCGATTTTGCTCGATATGTTATTGATTTCATTAAGCAACATATCGCTAAGACCTATTCCTAAAAGATTACCCGCTCGGTTTATTATCGGAACCGCCACAAGCATACCCGTAAATGCCGACGAGGTGGTCGCCGCCAAAATTGCCACCTTGAGCGCCGAATACTTAACAGCTTTGGGCGCGCCCTTGCCATAAAGCAGAGCCGAAACCTCTTTGCTGTTTTTAATGCTAAGCTTAAACTCAAAATCGGTGCGATTGTGAATTCCTGCTTCGGTGTTTATTTTATAGGTGACCGCACGGAAGATATAATCTATCGGGTTTTGGGTGGTCTGTACCGAAGAAAGCTTTGCGATATCAATTTTGGCTATTCTTTTGAAAAAGAAACCGTATTTGATTGTAACAACTCTTTGGTTTTCGTCACAAATGAGTGTATACGAACGCCATCTTAGAAAGGCTATACCGAAAATTATACATAAAAGCAAAATTTCAAATCCGATAACACCTTCTAAATTTTGCTCGGTCAGATACTGAATGACACCCTTGACAACCGGCAAAAACAAAAGAAAAAGGGTTGGACGGACGAATTTTAATATCATTAAAGGATGCGCTTTAAACTTCTTTGTCATAAAGCACCTCGCCTGATAGAGAATCCATAACCTTGATTGCATCACTAAGCTCAATTTCGGGAACGACTACACGGCTTCGCGCCGCTTTGAGTGAAATCGCCGTGACTCTGAAAAGACGCGCGAGGGGTGTTGCAAAGGTTTGAGCATAGATAAGGCGTGAATACGGCATAATGTGGCTGAACTTTATAATCACGCCATAATTTATAATAATCGCTTCGTTTTTAAATAAAATCTCATAGCCTTTAAAGAAGGTCGGCAGATACCAAACCACTACCACAAGGCAGACTACCCCGATAATCAAAGCGACAGAGGACAAAAACTGCAAAACGCTACTGTAATAAAGGCAAACCAATATCAACAGAGTGGTTAACATAACAACACGAATTTGCCAAAGTAACAAGGTCTTTTTCGGTAAAGCTCCGCGTTCCACCTTATTCCCCCTTTATTTTCTCCCAATACTCTTTACAGAGCCTTTCGGTTTTATTAGTGCCAAAGGTATAATACTTTTTATTCTTTATGTCATCGGGCAGGTATTGTTGGTTTACATAATGTTGTGGATAGGAGTGAGGATACAAATAATGCTGTCCTTTTACCTCGGCATCCTCACCGTCAAAGTGCTTGTTTTGAAGATGGCGCGGTATATCTCCGCCGATTCCTTTTTCAATATCTACCATTGCGGCATTTATAGCATCATGTGCCGAGTTAGACTTGGGCGCGGTTGCCACAAGAATTACGGCATTCGCAAGCGGTAAACGAGCTTCGGGCATTCCCACCATAAGCGCAGTATCGACTGCCGCCTTTACAATGGGAATTATCTGCGGATAAGCAAGTCCGACATCCTCGTTAGCGCAGACAAGCAGTCTTCTGCAGGCGCTCGGCAAATCTCCCGCCGCCAAAAGTCTTCCAAGATAATAAATTGCGGCATCGGGGTCGGAGCCTCGCATTGATTTTTGGTAAGCCGAAATAATATCATAATGCTGGTCGCCGTCGCGGTCGTACCGAACCGCATTTGAAGCCAAAATCTGCTCAACCGTTTCGGGCGCGATATTTATACTATCCCCCGTACTTGCCGTAACAATACACAGTTCGAGCATATTAAGTGCTCTTCGAACATCTCCGTTGGATGCGGTTGCGATTTTCTCGACCGACTCGTCGGAAATTTCGATTTTTGTGCCGTTTTGGGAGACGATTTCCTTAATACCTCTTCCTATTACTGAAATTATATCATCTTTTGAAAGGGATTTGAACTCGAAAACTGTCGAACGGCTCAAAATCGCATTATAAACATAAAAATACGGATTTTCGGTGGTGGATGCTATTAGGGTTATATCTCCGTTCTCAATATACGAAAGCAAAATTTGTTGTTGCTTTTTATTGAAATACTGAATTTCATCCAAGTATAAAAGAATTCCGTTAGCGGTATCGATTGTGCCGATTTGATTTACGATATCCTTGATATCCGCGGTCCCCGCGGTTGTAGCGTTGAGATAACACAGCTTTTTACCGCTTGTTTTGGCGATTATATTAGCAACGGTGGTCTTACCTACGCCCGACGGACCGTAGAAAATCAAGTTTGGGATATTGCCCGAATCAATAATCTTGCGCAGGATTTTGCCATCACTCAAAAGGTGGCGTTGCCCTGCAACATCTTCAATTTTTTTAGGTCTTAAGGCATCTGCCAACGGAAAATTCATTTCTTCACATCCTTTATACATTTATTATATAACTTTTTACCTTTTCTTGCAATAGTGATTAGTTTTTTTCATACAATTAAGTAAGTGATATAAAGGAATGAACGACTTGAAAAAAACGATTTTTATTAAAAACGCTATGATTTTGACCGCTTCTTCGCTGCTTCTTAGATTTATCGGCATTATTTTTAAGGTCTGGCTCGCAAAAGAAATCGGTAGCGAGGGAATGGGACTTTATCAGCTCGTATTCTCGGTCTATGTTTTGGCTTCGACCTTTGCGATAAGCGGAACTTCAACCGCCGTCACCCGACTCGTAAGCGAAGAATTGGCGCTTGGCAGTAAAAAAGGCACCCTTAAAATCTTAAGGCGCGCCATACAAATTTCGCTGATAATTGCAGTGTTTTCGGTTGTTTTGCTATTTTTGGGAGCGAAATTTATCGGCAAAACGATTTTAGGAGATGTCCGCACTATACCCGCCCTTAAAATTCTGCCCTTATCACTTCCCTTTATCGGCGTGACCTCCTGTCTTCGCGGATATTTTATCGCTCGGCGCAAAGTTACTCCCAACGCCTTGTCGCAAATCTTCGAGCAAGCGGTCAGAATTGTGATTATTTTTGCTCTAATAAGCAAATTCGGTCAGAGCGGATTGAGTGCCAGCTGCTTTGCGGTAATTCTCGGCGATGCTGCGGCAGAAATTCTCGCTTGTTCTTGCCTTTATATTCTGTATTTGTGCGACAAAAAAAATCTTAACACCCTTTCGGGCAGAGCATATCCCCCGAACTCGATAATAAAACAAATTTTGCATATTTCTGTTCCGATAACCTCGGGCAGATACCTAAATTCTCTGCTTCGAACCGCAGAAAATATATTAGTACCGAAAAATCTCGCAAAATTTCCTCAAAATTCCGAAAGTGCGCTGTCCCAATTCGGCGCGATAAAAGGAATGGCGCTGCCGCTTTTATTCTTCCCGTCGGCAATTCTTAACTCGGTTTCGACACTCCTCATTCCCGAAATTTCCGAAGCGGTGGCACGCAAACAAGGATATGTCGTCAAAAGCGCTTGCGAGCGGATATTCAAAATGACCGCCCTTGTCGGACTGCTTTTCGGCGCGGTATTTTTGGTGGCGGGGGGCGAAATCGGCACACTTATTTATAAAGACCGCGATGTCGGATTCCTTTTAAAAGCGCTTTCACCGATAGTCCCGCTTATGTACCTCGACAGTATCTGCGACGGCATTTTAAAAGGGCTCGACCAACAGAGCTTCACCTTCCGCACCGCGATTTCCGATTCGGCAATCCGTATTATGCTTATTTTATTGGTACTACCCAAAATGGGACTCATGGGATTTATCTTTATAATGTACTTCTCAAATCTGCTCACTTGCTTTTTGAATGTCGGCAGACTGATTAAAATAAGTCGGGCGAAAATCAGCTACATAAAAACCGTCGTTATGCCCACTATCATCGCCCTCATTGTAACCCTGTTTTGCAGATTTTTGCTTTTGCAGATTTCTTCGCTCTCTCTTTTTTGGTATACCATTCTTTTTTGTGTTTTTTCGTGTGCAGGGTATATCGCGCTGGTTTTTGGATTGAAACTTGTGAAAAAAGAAGATTTTTTGCGCTAAACCCCCTATAATTTGGCTTAAATAAGCTAAAAAACACCATATTTTGTGTTTTGGGCAATTGATTTGAAGCTTGCCGTACTCCCCATCATAACCAATATTTTCTATTGGCTGAGAAAGGGAGTTTTCAATGCGAAATTCGGAATTACTCGTGTCGCCAAAGGCGACAACATATATGTGCGAAGCACACCAAAATTACGAATTCCGAATTATGAATTCCGCATTAGTTCAAAAAAATCTGTTAGGATTTTTTTGCATTCGTCTTCGCAGATACCTGCATAAACCTCGACCTTGTGACCTAAAGGATAATCGCACAAATTTATAACGCTATCCATACAGCCCATGTTTTTATCAAACGCGCCGAAGATTACAGTTTTTATCCGTGAGTTTATAATAGCACCCGTACACATCGGGCAGGGCTCGAGGGTGACATATATTTCGCATTCGTCAAGACGCCAGTTATGAAGCTTTTCGCA
>JAZNLE010000041.1:0-7141 GCA_045578885.1 Acutalibacteraceae bacterium
AACATCCTTTGCCTCCCTCTGACGAGGGTCGCAAATTGGCACTTCCTCCTACCTCCCCTACAAGTAGTGGAGATAAATTTGC
Organism: Acutalibacteraceae bacterium; assembly: GCA_045578885.1. Classification (GTDB taxonomy): domain Bacteria; phylum Bacillota; class Clostridia; order Oscillospirales; family Acutalibacteraceae; genus UBA737. Next base: position 83 of record JAZNLE010000041.1, read on the forward strand.
ACACCAATTAAATAGTATATTATTTTCATCTTGTCGCTCATGCCGCGACGGGCACGCCCTTTCTTGTGTAGGTGAAAAGATTCGCCTAAAGGGAAATTTCGATTTCCCCTTCGGTAACGATTGCAACATACATTAAACCGCCGTCGAAGAATGGGCGACTTTGTCCTCAATTCGACGGCAAACCTAATATTTCATTTAATATCTATTCGTTACCTTCAACCCCTCGACAAAGGGCTTCGCCCTTGACCCATTTTTTTAATTTAGATGGATATTTCGTAGGGACAGGCGCCGGTCCCTACAATGTATCCATAAATATTTATAGAAATTGCAACTACCTCTTTAAAGGTATAGCTTCATTTGTCAGACCTATCAAATAATCTTCGTAAACGTTTCTCACTCAGTCTTTGAGTAAATTTTAACTTTTATTTTTTTATATATTATAATTCATGTATAACATAAAAAATCGTATCACTCCGATTGTTGCCAAACAACAAAAAGCAGATAGATTTCACTCTATCTGCTTTTTTAATTCCGAATTACGCATTCCGAATTCCGAATTAAAATTTTGTTCTACAAAGGACAACCACCTCATAAGATTTAATGAGGTGAACAAAATGACAGACGACAAAAGATTTGAAAGTGTAATTTATGCCGTATCAGACAGAATAAAAGCGGTGCTCGTAAGACTTTCCCCCACTGTCAAAGCCAACACAAGCGAAATCAGAATGCGGACAGGTCTTCCATTGGCGCTTACAGTCGGTAGCGAAACGGTATTTGTCCGTGAGAACGGACAAACCCAATTTTTCCTCTCACCTGACCTTTTCGGCGTCAACAAAGCCGATTTGGAAGAAAGCTTTAAAAGGCTTTGCAACAACTCGTTATTCGCCCACGAAAACGAGCTTAAAAACGGCTTTATTGTAATGAAAAACGGAAGCCGCGCGGGTGTTTGCGGCAACATAAATGAAAAAGGCGCTTTAAAAGACATTTCCTCAATAAATCTTCGTATCGCACGCGAGGTTTTAGGCAGTGCGAATGAAATTGTTCGAGATTACAAGAACGGTGGTCTTTTGATTGCAGGCCCCCCAGGAAGCGGAAAAACCACCATTCTGCGCGACCTTATAAGGCAACTTTCAAACGGAAATACAAGTCGTCTTCGCAGGGTTGCCGTAATTGATAGCAGATGCGAAATTTCGGGCAGTCACTTAGGGTGTGCGGTCAACGACCTTGGCGCTAACACCGATGTGCTTATAACCGAGCAAAAAGCATGCGGAATTGAAATCGCGCTACGCACTATGTTCCCCGATATTATCGCCTTTGACGAAATCGGCACCGAGCGCGAACTCAAAAGCGTTGCCGACAGTTTTTGCGCAGGTGTAGATATAATAACCACCGCCCACGCAGGCAGTATCTCAGAGCTTAGAACCCGAACCGTCACAAACGCGCTTTTAAAAAGCGGTGCTATCTCACAGGTGGCGTTTCTTCCGAATATCCACGGCGGAAAAATAACCGTTCTTGACACAAAGGAGCTATATTGCAGTGCTGTTGTTTAAAATATCGGGATTTTCACTTATTGTCTTTGCTTGCTATACTGTCGGCTTTCTCAAATCGAACGAGCTGAAACTCCGCACCCAAAAATTACACAGCTTTCAAAAAGGCATCTGCGAGCTTAAAGAGAGAATCCGCGTAAATACGGGCGAAATAGACAGTCTTTTACGCGCAAGCTTCGACGAATATCCCATAAATTACAGTCATCTTGAAAAGGAAGACACCGTTATTTTGGAAGATTTTTTCAAAAACATCGGTATGTCGGACACAAAAACCGAATACGAACGGTGCGAGCTTTATATAAATTTATTGAAAACTAAAACCGAAGAAGCAAACGCAAAATACCAAGAGCTAAGTAAACTTTATAAAAACCTTGGGCTTATGAGCGGAATTTTTATTTGCATTTTGTTGTTGTGAGGTTAAAAAATGGATGTTAATTTTATTTTCAAAATCGCCGCGATAGGCATAATTGTGACCGTTTTAAATCAGGTACTCATCCGCTCAGGCAGAGAGGAACAAGCCATGCTTACCACCCTTGCAGGACTTGTAGTGGTACTGCTGATGGTAGTAAATTCGGTAGCCGAGCTTTTCGACACAGTAAAAGATTTATTCGGGTTGTAGTATGGAAGTTTTTAAAATCCTAAGCCTTATTTTTATAACGGCGATTATCTGCGTGGTATTAAAACAGTACAAGCCCGAATATTCGGTAATAGTTGCAATAGTCGGTTCGATGATTGTGCTAAGTATCGTGTTAAGAAAAATATTGACACCCATCACCCTCATAGAACAAAGAATCGAACAAAGTGGTATCGACAACAGCTATTTCAAGGTAGCGCTTAAAGCATTAGGAATAGGTTACATAACTTCATTTGTTGCCGACTCCTGCCGAGACGCAGGACAAACAGCCTTAGCGCTCAAAGCAGAGCTCGCGGGTAAATGCGCTATTTTCATATTATCCGTCCCCTTGGTGCTTAGCATTCTCGAAACAGCATTGGGTTTTGTAAAATGATTAAAAAAATTATTACATTCGTTTTTGTGATTTTTATATTCACATTAAGTGTATCAGCGCAAAGTACAGATATCTACACCGACCAATTAGAAAAAAGCGGTGCTCTCGAAATTAAAGACGAAATCCCCGACAGCGTGAACAATTATCTCGAGGAAAACGGAATAGATATTACCGACTATAATTGGGTTAATAACCTTAAGACCGAAAATGTTTTTTCGCATATATGGAGTTTTTTAAAAAGCGGTATTAAAAAACCGCTTGCCGCTCTCGGTTGTATGCTTGCGATAATCATAATAACCGCCGTAATTTTCGATTCACAGAACAGTTCTGTAAGCGGAGTTGTGGTCTTTGCCGAAACCCTTTCGGTAGCAGGGATAATAATCGCGCCGATTTTTTCGGTAATAAACACTGCCGTAGCGGCTATGAAAGCCTGCGCGACATTTATGACAGCATTTATCCCCGTTTTCGCCGTCATAACCGCCACCGCGGGCAAGGTAGCAACAAGCATCTCTATGAGCGCTCTGCTTTTAGGGGCAGCAAACGGTGTGAGCCTTCTTTCGAACTTTGCAGTTATTCCACTTATCGGCGGTTATATGAGCCTAAGCCTTGCTACGAGCGTATCACCCCTTATAAACCAAAACGGCATTACCCAAAGCGTGAAAAAACTGTCATTATGGGTTATGTCTTTTATTTCTACGGTATTTTTAGGAGTTTTAAGTATTCAGACGGTGGTCAACGCTCACGCGGACAATCTCTCAATGCGTACCGCAAAATTTATAATCGGCTCTGCCGTACCCGTTGCAGGCGGTGTACTTTCCGAGGCGCTCGGCACCCTTACCGCCTCGGTTTCGCTTTTGAAATCGTCAGTGGGAATTTACGGCGTTGTTGTCTGCTGTCTAATATTTTTACCTATAATTATTGAACTTCTGCTTTGGCGGTTTGCGTTGTGGATTGCAGATTTTGTATCGCTCGGATTTTCGCTTTCGAAAATCTCGTCACTTCTGCAATCAATCGACACCGTACTTTCGGTGCTTATCGGCGTAATACTTCTGACAGCGGCAATGTTTATAATCTCACTTTCTGTTGTGATTGGAAGCGGTAATGTATGACACAGTTTTTTATTTCTTTCAGCACAGGTTGTATTTTAATAGGTGCGCTTTATATCCTCTGCCCCGATGGTAATATTTCAAAACCTATTAAGCATATTTTCAGCCTTGTTTTCCTAATTATAATAATTTCCGCCGCTAACATTCCGCTTAAAAACATCGATTTTTCTCTGCCCACTACCACCGTTACCGAAAGCGAAAATTATGAAAATATGCAAATTTCTGCCGCAAAATACATCTATTCCGAAGCTCTGAAATCAGAAAATATAAATTTTCGCGAAATTTTAATTTATACGGATAAAACCGACGACGTCAGCATAGTAATTACTAAAGTGGTTATTATTTCAAACGAGCCAAAAGAGAAAATTATAAAAGCACTCGAAGGACTGTCGGAAAATCGAGAGGTCGAAATCATAAATGAATAGCATACTAATAAAATTGACAGAAAAACTCAAAAGCCCCAAAGTTCTGATAATCATAGGCATTGTCGGTATCGTGCTAATATTTTTATCAAGCCTTAGCGGTAAAAATGAAGAAACCCCAAAAGCCGACACTCTGACCGAAATTTCTGCCGAAGAATACCGCGAAAAACTCGAAAAAGATATCAAGCAGATTGTAAAAGGCATCACAGGAAGCAACAAAGTGACCGTTGTAGTAACGCTTGAGAGCGGTATGCGGTACAAATATGCCGACACTACCGAGGGCGCCTCAACCGACAAAACCGAGGATAACACAACCTCTTCAAGCAGTGAACTAAAGCAGGGGTACATAACCGTCAAAACCGCCGACGGCGGCGAACAGGCACTTATTGTCACAACCCAGATGCCAGAGGTTCGCGGGGTCGCAATAGTATGCGTTGGTGGTGATAACGAGATTATCGCAGAAAAAATTGAAAATACCGTTACGGCGGCATTAAATATCACATCACAAAGAGTACATATAGCAGGAGGAAACTGAAATGAAAAAAGGCAAAGTTTTAGGAAAAGGACAGTTAGCAGTCGGGGTTATGGTAATAGCACTCGCCGCGGCGATATGGCTTAACACAAAATATATGCCCTCTTCCACAAAATATTTAGGCGAAGCATCGTTTGTATCAACAACCTCAGACGAGGCAGTCGAAACCTCAGCGAAAGTAGACGACTACTTCACCTCTGCCAAAGCAGAACGCGAAAAGTCATTAAAAGTAGCAACCGATACCGTAACCGAACTTTTAAAAAGCGAAAATTTAACCGAAGAAGACAAGGAATCCGCCCTTAAGAAAATCGAAACCATAGCTGAAAACCTTAAAGCCGAAGCCAATATTGAAGCGCTCCTCAAGGCAAAGGGGTTCTCGCAAGCGGTTGCAGTAATCGGCGCAGACGGTATAAATATTGTCGTCAAATCTGACGGTCTTACCACCGCTAACACAATGCAGATACAGGATATCGTAACCACCGAATCAGGTTTAGACCTCTCGAAAATTAAAATTATACCCATCAAATCATAAATCCCAGCGGTATTTCACACCCATAAAGGTACTAAAAAAAGCCTATCCCGAAGGATAGGCTTTTTTGATTTAAATATTAGTCATTAACATAAGGGAGTAATGCGATTTGACGAGCGCGCTTGATAGCGGTTGTCAATTCACGCTGGTGAGCAGCGCAGGTGCCGGTAGCACGGCGAGGTAAAATCTTAGCGCGTTCAGAAATGAACTTGCGAAGACGAGCTACATCCTTATAGTCAATGGCTTCAACACGGTCAACACAGAAATGGCAAACCTTACGGCGCGGTTTTCTGTGCATGGGTCTTTCGTTTCTCTCTTCCATTGTAAAGCCTCCTTAAATTAGAATGGTAAATCGTCGTCAGATGCATCGCCCAAATCGGCAAAATCGTTCACATCAGCATTGCTGAAGGAAGCAGCCTCAGGAGCGGCTGACGGAGCAGAATCTCTCTTAGATTCTACGAATTGAACATTACTTGCAACAACTTCAAAAGCTGTACGGTTGTTGCCGTTCTTGTCCTGATATCTTCTGGTCTGGATAGAGCCTTCGATACCGATCAAATTACCTTTTTTAAAATATTTTGTAATAAACTCAGCAGATTGACGCCAAGCAACAATATTTATAAAATCGGTCTGACGTTCCTCACCGGAACGATAGCGGCGGTCTACCGCGATTGAAAATGTGGTTACGGGAATGCCGTTTGCAGTGGTTTTAAGTTCAGGATCTGCTGTTAAGCGGCCTGTTAAAACAACTAAATTAAACATTACTGTATCTCCTTATTTTTTGATAACCATTAAACGAAGAACGCCGTCAGTAATCTTAGCAATACGCTCTAATTCTGCGGGGAAGGTTGCTTCGCTTTCGAAATTGAAGAAAACATAGTAACCCTCTGCTTCGTCGTTAATGAGATAAGCCAAGCGGCGCTTGCCCCAATCATCAACATTTTCAATGGTACCGTTTTTAGCAATAAGGTCATTGAACTTTTCTTTTAAGCCCAATGTTGCTTCTTCTCCGTTAGCTACAGAGAAAATCATAGCAGCCTCATACTTTGCGGTCATTTACTTGCACCTCCTTCTGGACTATTGGTCCCGTTATTTTAACGGAACAAGGAACTAATATGGGCCTATCGCCCCATTTAGCAACCAATATTATACCAATATAAAATCTGTTTGTCAACAAAATTATTGATTTTTTGCAGAAATTATGTATAATAAGGTTGAAAGGACTGATTTGTGTGTTACTTACCATAGATATAGGCAATACAAATATTACTTTGGGCGCATACAACTCTAATATTTTAAGGCTTACCGCCCGTCTTGCTACTGATACTCGCAAGACCGACGATCAATATGCCATTGAAATTAAGGATGTATTGTCCCTTTATAATATTGCAAGCGATGAAATTGAAGATTGTATAATTTCCTCAGTTGTGCCTTCGGTTGCAAAACATATAAGTCAAGCCGTTTCAAAGCTTTGCCAAATAGTACCTTTAATGTTAGGTCCTGGTGTTAAAACAGGTCTTAATATTAAAATAGATAATCCCGCGCAATTAGGTGCCGACTTGGTCGCTGGTGCTGTTGGTGCTATTGACGCTTACACTATGCCCTGTGTTATCATTGATATGGGCACTGCTTCGACCATAAGCGTGCTTGATAAAAACGGCGCCTTTTTAGGCGGTGTAATTTCTGCGGGCGTCAGACTTACTTTAAGAGCTCTTACTGAAAACACCGCACTTCTCTCCTCTATCCCGATAGAAGCTCCAAAATCAGTTATAGGCACCAACACGACCGAATGTATGCAATCGGGGCTTGTTTACGGCACTGCCGCTATGATAGACGGCATACTTGAGCAAATAACTGAGGAGCTTGGCGAAAAACCGACAGTAGTAGCCACAGGCGGCCTTTCTAAAGAAATTATA
>JAZNLE010000042.1:0-28673 GCA_045578885.1 Acutalibacteraceae bacterium
GGTACAGGCGGCGGCTTCGCTTATAACGAGCAAGAACTCGTAGAAATCGGTCTTAACGCTTTCAAGCTTTCCCCTGTTCATCAGGTTCTTATCGAAAAGAGCGTTAAAGGTTATAAGGAAATCGAATTTGAAGTTATGCGTGACGGCAATGACAACGCTATTACTATATGCGGTATGGAAAATATCGACCCCGTTGGTGTTCACACAGGTGACTCTATCGTTGTAGCGCCCATTATGACACTTAATGACCATGACCTTAAGATGCTCAACGACTCTGCTATCAAGCTTATCCGCGAGCTCAAAATTGAGGGTGGCTGTAATGTTCAGTTTGCATTAAACCCCAACAGCTCGGAATATTACCTTATCGAAGTTAACCCCCGTGTTTCGCGTTCTTCGGCTCTCGCTTCAAAGGCAAGCGGATACCCCATTGCTCGCGTTACTGCTAAAATCGCAGTTGGTATGACCTTGGAAGAAATCGCTATTGCCAACACCAACGCTGCTTTCGAGCCGCAACTTGACTATGTAATCACAAAATTCCCCCGCTTCCCGTTTGATAAATTCACAACCGCTTCAAATATGCTTGGTACACAAATGAAAGCAACCGGCGAAGTTATGGGTATCGGTACAACCTTAGAAGAAAGCTTGCTTAAAGGTATCCGTTCTCTCGAAATAGGTGTTACCCACCTTTATCACCACAAATTTGACAACTTAAGCGATAATGAGCTTCTTGATTATATCAAAGAATTCAGAGATGATAATCTATTCGCCATTGCAGAACTGCTTTACCGCGGAGTAAGTGTCGAGGAAATTCACAACATCACAAAAATCACTTCCTTCTTCCTTGAGGCAATTGAACGCATTATCAAAATGGAAAAAGTTCTCGAAGATAACGCTTTCGACCTTGAAACACTCAAAGATGCCAAGAAAATGGGCTTCTCGGACAAGTATATCGCAAGACTTTGGAAATGTGACGAATTAAAGGTTTACAACTTCCGCAAAGAGAAAAATTTATTCCCTGTTTACAGAATGGTTGACACCTGTCATACAGGCGCATATATCCCCTATTTCTATTCTTCTTACCACAACGAAAATGCGTCTATCCTTACAGATAAGAAAAAAATCGTTGTTTTGGGCGCAGGTCCTATCCGTATAGGTCAGGGTGTTGAATTCGACTATTCGACAGTACACGCTGTTACCACAATTAAAAATTCAGGCTATGAAGCAATCATTATAAACAACAACCCCGAAACCGTTTCGACCGACTATACAACAGCTGACAAGCTCTATTTTGAACCCTTGACTCCCGAAGATGTTATGAACATTATTGAGTTCGAAAAACCCGAGGGTGTTATCGCGTCGCTCGGCGGTCAGACCGCTATCAACCTTGCAGAACCGCTCCGCGACAGAGGAGTTAAGATTATCGGTACCGACTGTGACGCTATCGAGCGCGCAGAAAACCGCGACAGCTTTGAAAAGATTCTTCACGAATTAAACATCCCACAACCAAAGGGCAAGGCTGTTACCAAAATTGAAGACGGTCTTAAAGCAGCTAAAGAAATCGGCTATCCTGTGCTTGTTCGCCCCTCCTTCGTATTAGGTGGCAGAGCCATGCAGATTGTAGCCGACGAGGAACAGTTAAAGCACTAGCACAAAACCGCGGTTGAAATCGACGAAGACCGTCCCGTAATTGTTGACAAGTACATTCAGGGTAAAGAAGTTGAAGTAGATGCTATCTGCGACGGCAGAGATGTATTTATCCCCGGTATTATGGAACTTGTTGAGCGCACAGGCGTTCACAGTGGTGACTCTATCAGCGTTTATCCTGCATTTAGCATTTCCAACAAGGTTAAGGGCATAATCTTGCAGTATGCAAAGAAATTAGGTCTAGGCATTGGTATCGTTGGTCTTTACAACATTCAGTTTATTGTTGACAAGGACGAAAATGTATTCATTATCGAGGTTAACCCCCGTTCTTCGAGAACTGTTCCCTTCCTTTCAAAGTCAACAGGCTACAGCCTCGCTGATATCGCTACCGAAGTTATCCTCGGCAAATCCTTGAAAGAACAGGGTATTTTCGATATCTATCCGCAGGAAAAGAACCGTTGGTATGTAAAAGTTCCGGTATTCTCGTTCAATAAGATTCGCGGGCTTGACGCTTACCTCTCACCCGAAATGAAATCGACAGGTGAAGCAATCGGCTATGACGACAAGCTCAACCGTGCGCTTTCAAAGGCTTTACAGGCTTCGGGTATGCGTGTTCAGAACTACGGCACAGTTTTCGCTACCATCAGCGACAAAGACAAGGAAGAAGCTTTACCGCTTATCCGCCGCTTCTACAACTTAGGCTTTAATATTGAAGCTACCGCAGGTACTGCAAAGTTCCTTAAAGAAAACGGAATTAACACAAGAGTTTTAAAGAAAATCGAAGAAGACCCCGACCAAATCCGCGATGCATTACGTCAGGGCCATATAGCCTATGTAATCAACACCCGCGATATCGAGTCAAGCGGTACTGCTACCGACGGTTTCAAAATCAGAAGCTACGCTACCGAAAACAATGTTACAATCTTCACAGCGCTTGATACTGTTCGCGTGCTTCTCGATGTACTTGAAGAAACTACTCTGACAATTTCTACAATAGATGCATAATTAATTCGGAATTCATAATGCGGAATTCGAAATTAAATGAGTTTTGCCCTGCAAAACAATTTATATCGTCGGCTTTGCCGACACCTTCAATTACGAATTACGAATTCATAATTACGAATTAAAATCAATACTTTATTTTATAAATATTGATTTACGAGGTGATTTTTTATGATGACACAAGGAATTTATGAAATTCTTTATAACTTCCAGATAGCCCCCAATGTTTACAGTATGGTGCTTGCAGGCGACACCTCCTCACTTTTAGCACCAGGACAGTTTGTAAACATTAAATTAGAGGGTAAATTTTTGCGCAGACCTATTTCGGTTTGCGACTACAATGAAGAAACCATAACCTTAATTTACAAGGTTGTGGGAGAAGGCACCGAGCAGATGTCTAAAATGCAAAAGGGCGAAAAGTTAGATGTCCTCGTAGGCCTCGGCAACGGATTTAACCCCGAAAAAGCGGGAGATAAACCGCTTCTTATCGGTGGCGGTGTAGGTATTCCGCCGATGTATAACCTTTGCAAAGAGCTTTTAAAAATGGGCAAAACCCCAACTGTTATCTTAGGCTTTAACACTAAAGAAGAAATCTTCTATGAAGACGCTTTCAAAAACCTCGGCGTAGAGGTTATTGTAACCACAGTCGACGGCTCTTACGGCGTAAAGGGATATGTTACCGATGCTATGGACCGCGATTACACCTATTTCTTCACCTGCGGACCTATTCCAATGTTTAAGGCTATCGAAACCAAAGCCACTACCAGCGGTCAGTACAGCTTTGAAGAAAGAATGGGCTGTGGCTTTGGCGCGTGTATGGGTTGCAGCTGCAAAACCAAATACGGCAACAAGCGTATATGTAAAGACGGACCTGTGCTTTATAGGGAGGAAATCGTATGGTAGATACAAGCGTAATTTTAAGCGGAATTAAGATAGATAACCCCGTCATCCCCGCAAGTGGTACTTTCGGCTTTGGCTATGAGTTCGCAAGTATTTATGATATAAACTGCCTTGGCACCTTTTCTTTCAAGGGTACAACCCGTGACGAGCGCTTTGGCAATCCGACACCCCGTATTGCAGAATGCCCCGAAGGAATGCTTAATTCAGTCGGTCTTCAAAACCCAGGTGTCCAGCGGGTTATAAGTGAGGAACTTCCCAAACTCAAAGAATGTTTCCACAAGCCTGTCATGGCAAATGTAAGCGGTTTTTCGGTAGAAGACTATGCCTACACCTGTGAAAAACTCGATAGCGAGGAACAGATTGGTTGGTTCGAGGTTAATATCTCCTGCCCGAATGTTCACGGCGGTGGTTTGGCTTTCGGCACAAGCGCTAAGAATGCCGCCGAAGTTACAAAGGCGGTTAAAAAGGTTACTACCAAGCCTGTATTTATAAAGCTGTCCCCCAATGTTACCGACATTGTGGAGATTGCAAAGGCTTGCGAAAGCGAGGGTGCTGACGGTGTCAGCCTTATTAACACACTTTTAGGTATGAGAATTGACCTAAAACGCAGAAAACCGATTTTAGCAAACAAAATGGGTGGTTTTTCGGGTCCTGCAATCAAGCCTGTGGCACTTCGTATGGTTTATCAGGTTTATGATGCAGTCAAAATTCCCATTATCGGTATGGGCGGTATTTCTACCGCTGAAGATGTAATCGAAATGATGCTTGCGGGCGCTACTGCCGTACAGGTAGGTGCTGCAAACCTCGTAGATCCGTTTGCTTGCAAGAATATTATAGATAATCTGCCAAAGGTTATGGAAAAATACGGAATAAACAGTTTAACTGAAATTATAGGAGGCGCTCATAATGGGTAAGGACGTAATTATCGCTTGCGACTTCGCGAGCAAGGAAGCAACACTCGAATTTTTGGACATGTTTACAGATGTAAAACCGTTTGTGAAAATCGGTATGGAGCTTTTCTATGCTGAAGGCCCCCAAATTGTTAAGGAAATTAAGGCAAGAGGACACAAAATCTTCCTTGACCTTAAGCTTCACGATATCCCCAACACAGTTAAAAAATCAATGGCAGTACTATCCCGCCTTGATGTTGATATGACAAACCTTCACGCAGGCGGTACAATTTCTATGATGGAAGCCGCTTTGGAGGGTCTCACACGCGAAGACGGCACAAGACCGCTTCTTATCGCTGTAACACAGCTTACTTCCACCGACCAAGAGCGTATGGAAAATGATTTGCTTATTAAAGAGCCTATAGACCGCGTTGTTATGCACTATGCTAATAATTCCAAAATCGCAGGTCTTGACGGTGTTGTTTGCTCACCTCTCGAGGCAGGTAAGGTTCACGACACTTGCGGAAAGTCTTTCTTGACTGTTACCCCAGGTGTACGCTTTGCAGACGGTGACATAGGCGACCAGAAGCGTGTTATGACACCCGAGGAAGCTAAGAAAATCGGCTCAGACTACATAGTAGTAGGCAGACCGATTACTGCTGCCCAAGATCCCGTAGCCGCATATAAAAGATGTTGTGATGAATTTATAGGATAAATTTAAGGAGAATTAAAATGGAAGCTTACAAAAGAGAGTTTATTGAATTTTTGGAGGGTGCTGGCGTTTTAAAGTTTGGCGATTTTACCGCTAAAAGCGGCAGAAAAATCCCCTATTTTATAAACGCAGGCGATATAAAGACAGGCGAACAGATTTGCAAACTCGGTGAATTTTACGCTAAAGCATATTTTGAAAAGGTTGGCAACAAAAAGACCGTACTTTACGGTCCTGCTTACAAGGGTATCCCGATTGCTGTATCTGTTGCAGTCGCACTCGCTAAAAACGGACTTGATGTTCCCTTCTTCTTCAACCGAAAAGAAGAAAAGGACCACGGCGAAGGCGGTGTGTTCGTAGGCTACAAGCCACAAGAGAATGAAGAGATAGTAATTGTTGAAGATGTTATCACCGCAGGTACTGCTATCCGCGAGAGTATGGAAATTTTATCAAGTCTTAAAGGCACAAAGGTTGCCGCTACCTTCGTTATGGTTGACCGCAAGGAAAAAGGCAAAACTGACAAGAGTGCTATGGCTGAAGTCGGCGAAGAATTCGGTTTCCCCGTATATTCGGTAGTTGACGTGTATGACATTATCGAATACCTTGAAGAAGACGAAAAGAACCGCGAAAATGTAGAACGCATCAAGAATTACCTTGCCGTAAACGGCGCTAAAGAATAATCTTTGAAAGGATTTTTAAAATGAGAAGTTTAATCGATATTGCAGAGCTTTCGCTGTCCGAAATCGACAGCTTATTAGCCGTTGCAAACGATATCATTGACAATCCCGAAAAATACGCCCACAAATGCGCAGGCAAAAAGTTGGCAACCCTCTTTTTCGAACCTTCAACCCGTACACGACTCAGTTTTGAAGCCGCTATGTACGAGCTCGGCGGTAATGTTTTGGGATTTTCCGAAGCACAGAGCAGTTCTGCCGCAAAGGGCGAAAGTATTGCTGACACAGCCAAAACAGTTTCCTGCTATGCCGATATTATCGCAATGCGCCACCCCAAAGAAGGCGCACCGCTTGTGGCTTCAATGAATGCGAGCATCCCTGTTATCAACGCAGGCGACGGCGGTCACAATCACCCGACACAGACCTTAGCGGATTTACTTACAATCAAGCGTGAAAAGGGCGGTTTTGATAACCTTACCATAGGGCTATGCGGTGACCTAAAGTTCGGCAGAACGGTGCATTCGCTTATAAACGCGCTTCGCCGCTATAATAATGTTAAATTTGTGCTTATCTCACCTAACGAACTGCGCGTTCCTGAATATATAAAAGAGTCACTCAAAAAGGACAACTTCGAAATTGTCGAAACTACCGACCTCCAAGCCGCTATGCCCGAGCTTGACATTCTTTATATGACACGCGTTCAAAGAGAACGCTTCTTCAACGAAGAGGAATACTTAAGGCTTAAGGATAGTTATATTCTGACTCCTGAGAAACTCAAAAACGCAAAATCGGATTTGAGTATTCTCCATCCGCTTCCGCGCGTAAACGAAATCAGTGTTGCCATTGACAATGACCCGCGCGCTTGCTACTTTAAGCAGGTGCTTAACGGAAAATATATGCGAATGGCACTTATCTTAATGCTTTTGGGGGTAGAATAATGACTATTGACGAAATTAAGAACGGTATTGTTATTGACCACATTACAGCAGGCAAAGGTATGAAGATTTATTCGCTTTTAAATCTTGACCGTCTTGAATGCTCAGTAGCATTTATCAAAAATGCTCCCAGTAGAAAAATGGGCAAAAAAGATATTATAAAAATTGATGCTGATATTGAAATCAACACAGACATTTTGGGATATATTGACCCCGATATTACAGTAAACATTATAAAAGACGGTAAAAATGTCGAGAAAAAGCGTATCGCTTTACCTGAAAAGCTTACCAACGTAATCACCTGCAAAAATCCACGTTGCATTTCCACAACCGAACAGGAATTGCCCCAGGTTTTCACTCTAACCGATAAAGAAAACCGCGTTTACCGTTGTCTATACTGCGAATCACAAGCAAAATAAACGAAGCTATCTCAGTAAGTACAAACCAAAAATACAAATACAAATATAATTTAAGCGTCTTGTAAAGAAATCAAATCTCTACAAGACGCTTTTAATGTGTGAATTTCTACAAATTTCGGATATTAAGTTTTCCTTTTGGTCTGTGCTTAATGAAACAACCCTGTGACTTATTGAGTTTTTACTTGCTTGTAATCCGACCAATCCGAATAGAATTTTTCGCCGCCTATATTCTTATAAGTGCGGACTCTTACATAATAAACCGTGTCAAATTTCAAAGCTTTCAATATGGCATTGGTAACGCTGACGTCATTGATTGTTTTTACCTTTGCATTGGTAAATTCTGCGGACAAAGAATACTGTATCTGATAACCGGTTGTCTGTATATCCTGTTTATCAACAGCAACATCAATCATATTACCGCTCGCATTCACTTCGCCAAGAGTTGTTGCGGCAGGTATTATTGTAAATCCGAGCATATGTTTTCCGCTGTATAAGGTATTAAATCTAACCGTTACATTATAACTTCCAACATCTATTATACCTTGGTCATAAGTCACCGTATAGTAATCCGCAGATACCGTTTTACCGGCGGAATCAATCACAATAACAGCCGGCTTCTTTTCTTGACCGTCATATACAAAACTCGTGGCGGAAAGCTCAATACTTTGAATTTTGTTTGTTGTAACTTTGTTTATTACCTTTTTACATTCACTGCATTCTTCGTAAGAAAAACCGTCTTTTGTAAGTGTGGCTTTTTGCACCTTGATTACATAATTATGTCCCAATGCAGCTTGACCGATAGCACCGCAAATATAACATTTTTCAGCGGCTGTACAAGTTACAGGTGAATAATAATGCTTGGTTATGCGGGTTTTATTACACACGCTACACTCTGTATCGCAATCATTGTCATAAGTATGAAGTTCTGTAGCAGGGATCACTTTACCGTCTGCAAACTTTTTATTACAGCCAAGACAAGTTATATCACCTTCATAACCATCAGTTCCGCAGGTTGCAGTTACCTTATTGCGATAGTCTGTTCCTCCCGTATGATTAGTATTACTTTTTTCGCCGTATTCCTTACCGCAAATATCACAAACAGCCTTTGATTTACAAGTAGCCATTCCGCCGATATGGTCTACGCCCTGACGGATATAATCGCAATTTTCACAATTGTTGTCACAATCAAAAGAATATGTATGCACAGTCGCCCTTATATATTCGCATTTGCTACAGGTTGTATCACACTCACTATCAAAATCGTGACCTTCAACAGTTCGGATATAACCGCACTCATCGCATTTTCTGTCACATTCGTCGTCAAAGGTGTGTTCCGCCAAACCACTCTTTAATCCGCAAAACTCACATTGTTTCCAATGCTTACTCGCATTTGCGATATCAACTTCATAATATCTGTGCGCTGTTTGGCGCACCAAACCACATTCTGCACAGTCGATATCACAAGCACTGCTAAATATATGCTCAGACGGAGTGCGAATATCTCCGCAAATGTTGCAATCTGCATCGCAGTTATTGTCATATTTATGAATATTGCTTCTTATATTTTCGCATACATTACACCGCTCATCACAGGGGTTAGCATAGATATGGGATACACTTCTTTGTGCTAAGCATACATTACACTCCACATCACATTGGTTATCATAAGTATGGGAAGATTTCCTCATAAATCCGCACACATTACAGGATTTATCGCAAACATTGGTAAAGATGTGCTCAACCGTTCTGACTTCTGCGCAAACATTACATACCGTGTCACAGTCATGACTGTAAACATGGCTGTCTGGGGTTCTTTCACCGCCGCAAACATTACATGTCGCATCACAGTTATTAGTGTATATATGATACGGTACTCGCTCTAGGTCACATTTATTACAAAAGGCATCACAATCACTATCATAAACATGCTCAGCCACAACTCTGACTTCACCGCATATGTCACAATCTGCATCACAATCATTCTTATACATATGTGATGTAATTCTTGTTACGAAGCAGACATTACAATCTGTATCGCAGCCATTGTCGTAAGAATGGTTATTGGTTCTCACAATTCCGCAGATGTTACATATGGCATCACAAACATTTGTATAAGTATGAGCATTGATGCGAATATCATCGCAACTGTTACAGGTTTCATCACAATCGTCTGTATAGCTGTGTTCATGAAGGCAAGTAACAGTATATATTCCCGGTTCAAGTACAAGATATCCGTTTGCAGATAAATAGGTTTTTCCTGAAGTATCTGTTGCAGCAAGCTTATATTTATCAGTATCAACCGCATACTTACCCGCAGTTTTGGTGAAAGTTAAAATATCAGCATTACCTGTATCATTTTTGATAAGATATTTATCAGCATCGACATTTGCAAGAGCTTCATTTATCGTGGGGTCTACCGCAGCGGTAACGCTGCTATCATAAGCCGTATCCCAACCAAGTCCTGCAGAGTTTATAATCTGAATAGCGCCCTCAAAGGTTGCTCCGTCAAATTGACTAAGTCTGACACCTTTCATACTCTTGAAATTAAGGTTGACATTCTTTTTATATGTTGTGCTACCTGACTTTGCCTCCGAATAATAAGAATTGAAATGAATAAAAGTATTCGTACTGGAGTTGTTAACCGTCAGATTTAAATCCTCTGTATATGTCCTTCCCGACCAACTGCCGTTTGCCAAGCAGACAGCATATGGCATTGTGCAGTCGAATTCAACACTCTGACCGTCAATAGTGGTAGTAGCCCCACCATCATTATCTTTACCACCATAAACGAGAGCTGTGCCAAAGCCAAATGAAAACTTAGTATTTTCATCAAATTTAACGTTACTGTTTGCTAAGCACAACGTTCTCCACTGATCAGAATTATTTGAAATCTCGATATTTTTATATGTGGTTTGAGCGCCTTTGTTATTAGCAATATTTTCACCGCTGATAACTATAATTTTACTTTTCAAAGAGGCTGAAGTGGAATTAGATTCAACGACAAGGTCGAAATAGTATCTTGGCAAAACACCCAATTCAACACCCGTACTATCACTTCTTATAACCTTTACTGTTATAAGATCGCCCTCAAGATACCCTGCTGTATTTGCAAGCTCCACAGCTTTAGCAATTGTAGCCACAGGCGTACTACTTGAAACACCGTCATTCTCATCAGAGCCTTCGGGGCTTACATAGTATGTCTCAGTTTCGATAAATTTTACAGCGGTAATGGTATATTGACCCGCTGCAGGCAAGGTCAAAATTCCGTTCTCAGCTACAGTTTGATTACCCTTGGTATCAGTAGCGATAACCTTATATCTGTCGGTATTTACGTCATATCTGCCTGCAGTTTCGGTTGTGTTTATTAAATCATAAACACCCGAAGCGTTGGTTATATAGTAAAATCCGCCAGCTGCTGAAACGGAGTTTAAAACATTCCTAGATTCTCCAGAAATTTTGGTATTACTGTTTATTATAAACTGAAAAGCCCCGCCGACACTGACTGTGCCGCCGCTTGCCAAAATCTCTACCGACTTTGAATCCATAATGTTTACATTAAGATCTTTTTCAAAAACGGTTTTACCGCTTTCTGCGGTAAGATAAATCGCAGGAGCAGACTTTTCATCTGAGAAAACTACACTAACATCCTCTTTGTAGGTTTTATTGTCTACAGTTTTACCTGAAAGTCTGAAGTTTTTAGAAACAACAGTGTTTCCAAGACTTACAGTCTGCGCAGTAGTAACAGTTTCATTAGCAACTGCGGTGCTCTTTCCTAAGAAGTGATTAGTTGCAACAAAAGTGCAGTCTTCATCAAAGCTTACACTTTTATCGCCGTAATTAATATTAGTTATATTTCCAACAATAACATTTTCAAATGCTGTGTCGCCGCCAAAAGTAAAACCGTCAGAAAGAGTAACAGTATTTCTGAGCGAGTCGTCATTTGCCCTTACTACAAGCTTAAAGTCATAATTTCTTGCCGTTCCCCAATTTATAGAAGTATAGTCCATCAAATTAACATAAACGGTATCGTCTGCAGCAAAGTTGCCTGATACAGCCTTTTCTATAGCCTTAGACACGGTTTGAAGCGGCGCGGAAGTTGAAAGTCCGCTCGCCGAATCCGAACCTGTAGCTTTAACGTAATATGTAATTTCTTTACCTGCAGCCGTTATGGTAAATGCACAAATACATATAGACACAAGTATTGTAAAGCTTAAGAAAATACTTAAAATTTTATTTCCTTTGAATTTCATAAAATACCTCATATTTTAATATTACAACAACGCATTCAAATTTGATTTCAATTCAAAAATTTATACCCATCTCATACACAGTAATTTTACCACATTTTACACCGAAAATCAAGAATAACATACTTGTCATTCTTGCTAAAAAAACCGTATTTTTTAGGAAAAAAGCCACAACGAAAAAATGCACTTCGCAAGGAAGTGCATTTTACTTGTATTAAAATTTTCAGTTCTGATAAAATACTGAATGCTTAAGAACGCTCTTTTCACCTGCCTCAAGCTTTAAGATGCCTTCTTTTTTGGTAATATCGGTTACACCGCCGTTTGAAGCACAGATACCGGCCCAAGGCTCAAAGCAGATATAATTTGCGCCAGGTTTATGCCACAAAAGCAGATAATCAAAACCATCGAATTTCACCGAAGAGGACTCGCCTGTTTTGCGGTTTCTTATAGTAGCATAACGCGATTTTACATCCTTGAAAATTATAGAGTCGATATCAAAATAATGCTCATAAAGAGGTAAAACATTGCTGTCTTTAAGCATTATATGTCTGGTGCAAGGAACACTCTTATCATCATAAGTCACATTATAAAGGGTTTCGTTTCTCTCAAAAATAATATCGTAATCTTCAATTCCGTTTTCGCACCAATAACTTTCGTGAGCGCCTATCGAATAGTACATTGTGCTGTCAGATTTATTTCTTACATCGTATGTAGTTTCAACACAGTTGCCGCGCAAAGTATAGGTCACTCTGAATTCAAAATGCCAAGGATACTGCTTAAGGGTTTCCTCATTATCCTTGAGCAAAAATGTTGCAGAAATAGGGGTTTGGTCTTCTACAACAAACTCTTGCTTGCCTGCAAAGCCGTGCATACCCATTTCATACTTCTCGCCCTCGTAGGTGAAATAGCCCTCACGAAGACGGCTGCAAATCGGGAAAAGCACGGGCGATACATCTGCCCAATATTTTGCATCGGCTGTCCACATACGGTTTTTGCCTTCGCAAAGAAGTTTTCTGATTTCAGCACCTTTTTTTGCGATTTCTACATATAAAATTTCATTTTCAAGTATTACCATAAAAAACCACTCCTTACCTTTTATTATAACATTTCTGCCATATTTTTCAACCATTTTTTTCACCTTTTTCACTATTATCCATAAAATAATAAGAGGTGATTTTTTGGATAGTAATATAATTGAAAAATATAAAAACGAAATGCTTAAAATGTATGCTTCGGCACCCAGAGCAATCCCCACACAAACAACCGAAACCGTAATACCCGAACCCCAAACTCCCCCGACGCCGCAACCGATACCTGACACTTCCACAGGAAATCTGATAGGAATCGTGACAGCTGTGCGCGCTCTCTACCCCGTCAAAAACGCAAAAGTAACGGTATTCACAGGCGACTATAACAATATGAATGTAATAGACACCGCGCTCACAGACAATAGCGGTCGCACAAAAGTCTTTGTTCTGCCCACCCCCGAAAAAGCGCTGTCACTGGACGATACCAACACAGTTTTACCATACGCCCTTTACAATATGATAATTGAAGCCGACGGATATATCAAGAATATCCATCTTAATATTCCCGTTTTCAGTACTGTAACTTCGCTTCAGCAGTCGAACCTGTTGTTAGAAGAAACCGCAGGCGAAGACAAAAGCCCGCAAATCTTCGACGAAGCGCAAAAATATGACTTATAAGGAGAATAAAAATGGCTGAAATTCTTCTTCCCACCATTCCTGAAACTATAACAGTGCATCTCGGTGCGCCAGGAAGTAACGCGCGAAATGTTACCGTTCCATTTACCGACTATATAAAAAATGTCGCTTCGAGTGAAATTTATCCAACCTGGCCCGAAGCGGCACTTCGAGCCAACATTTATGCCATAATCTCCTTCGCGCTCAACCGCGTATATACCGAATACTACCGCGCGCGCGGATATGATTTTGACATTACCAACACAACACAGTTTGACCAAGCTTTCAAGGAAGATCGCGAGATTTTTGAAAACATAGGCTACATAGTCGACGAAATTTTTAACGATTATATTGTACGGCAAGGCAGTGTCGAGCCACTCTTTGCCGCCTTTTGCAACGGCACAACCTCGACCTGCTCAGGACTTTCACAATGGGGTACTGTATCCCTTGCCGAAAGCGGACTCGTCCCCTTTGAGATTTTGCAAAACTACTACGGCGAGGATATAGGCATTGTAAACGACGCCCCCGTAGGCTTTACCGACGAATCCTACCCAGGTGTACCCTTGCGCGTGGGGGACTCGGGCAACAATGTGCAAATTATCCAAACCGAGCTTAACCGCATCGCGCGAAATTACCCTGCAATACCCCGAATCGAAGAAGTTAACGGCATTTTCGGTATCGACACCGAGGAAGCCGTGCGAGAGTTTCAGGAAATTTTCAATCTTGCGGTTACAGGCGAAGTCGACAAGGCTACCTGGTACCGAATAAAGCAATATTACAACGGTGTCAAAAGTCTTTCCGACCTTGTAAGCGAGGGTATCTCGATTGCAGAAGCCACCGTCCCCTTTGATACCGAAATTTCAGAGGGTATGAGCGGTATCCCTGTTACCACCTTGCAGTACTATTTAAGCATTATTGCCTATTTCAACGGAGCTTTGGAGCCTGTGCCGAGAAGCAGTTATTTCGGGACCGAAACCGTCGCGGCAGTTGAACGCTTTCAGGAGTTTTACGGACTTCCCGTCACAGGTATTGTAGACGATAACACCTGGAATACCATTTCACGAATTTACACTGAAACAGTCGCCTCTCTCCCGCAAGGATATGAGGGCAGTAATGCAAAACTCTACCCCGGTTTTTTCTTAACAGAGGGTATGAGAAACGAAAATGTCCGCGATTTGCAGACCTATCTTTCTCTAATTTCCCAAAACATACCCGAAATTCCGACAGTATCCGTAACAGGTTTTTACGGCGAACAAACCGAAGCGGCAGTACGCGAATTTCAGCGCCTGTTTTCCATCCCAATTTCAGGCGCGGTAGGTCCTGTAACATGGGCAACCATCGCAAATCAATATGACTTTTTCAACAATCAATAAAATTTAATTATCTCCTTGCATTTTCAAAATAAAGCGGTATAATAATAGTGTTGAATTTTTTGATTAGGAGTTTTTAAAATGGCAGAAGAAAAAAACACAGGCTGTTCGGGCAACTGCAGTTCCTGTTCGCAAAACTGTGGCTCACGTCAGCAGGAAAGCTTATTGGAACCGACAGGCGAATACAATAATATCAAACATGTTATCGGTGTTGTAAGCGGTAAAGGTGGTGTCGGCAAATCGCTCGTGACCTCTTCCCTTGCAGTGCTTATGCAGAGAATGGGATATAAAGTCGGTATTCTTGATGCCGATATCACAGGCCCATCAATACCCAAGACCTTTGGCATCAATTCCCGTGCAATGCAAAATGAAATAGGCATTTTGCCCGCAGAAACTAAAACTGGCATTAAGCTTATGTCAATAAACCTTTTACTCGAAGACAAGGAATCCCCTGTTTTGTGGCGCGGTCCTGTTATAGCAGGCGCTGTAAAACAGTTCTGGCACGATGTTGTCTGGGGTGACCTTGACTATCTTTTCGTTGACTGTCCTCCCGGAACAGGCGATGTACCACTGACAGTTTTCCAGAGCCTTCCCCTTGACGGTATTGTTATAGTAACCTCTCCGCAGGATTTGGTTTCTATGATAGTTAAAAAGGCTTATAATATGGCTGATATGATGAAAATTCCCGTTTTAGGTTTAGTTGAAAATATGAGCTATGTCGTATGTCCCGAATGTGGCGAAGAATTCAAGATTTTCGGTTCTTCTACTGATACTATCGCAGAAGAGTTGAATATAGATTTACTCGGCAAAATGCCGATTGATGTAAATGTTGCAAAAATGGTTGATAACGGCAATTTTGAAATGTATGAAAACATTTATTTGCAACCCGCTGCCGAAAAAATCGAAGAAAAAGTTAATAAATAGTAAGAAAGCGAAGACTGAAGTCTTCGCTTTTTGCTATTTTTTTAAAAAAAGTAAATTAAAATGTCATTGCGGGCGATAGCGAAGCAATCTTATTACCTTTTTTCAAAATTACTTCGTCGTTTCACTCCTCGCAATGACCTAATATTTCTACAAATACTTAGCTATATTTTGGTTTATTTCTGACACCAGTGTATGCTCGGCGATTTGGTGCTCAACACCCTCATAAAACGAGGTCGGCAGTCTTGAAACAAAAGGCGAAGTGAAAACTTTTGAGCTGTTTTGTTTTATCGCTCGCAAAAACTCTAGAAAGTTCTCATTAAGGTACGAAAACTCCTCAAAAACGGGCAAAAGCGCGTTCTTTTTAATAGGCTTTTTAAGTGAAGAAAGCATAAAATTCAAACGATTAAAGCTATTGGTTACATTGGTCAAAAACTCCTTTGAATAGCCGTTAATTGCATTATAAAAAGCGTTATTACCCATAAGCAAGGACGGATGCATCGCACCTATAATACTCCAAAAATACATCTGATTGTAAAAGCACCCGAAATTCTGATTTAAAAATGGCGCAAAATGGAGAGTTATAGGCACATTTCCCGCAGGATTTTTTGCCGAAAAAACGGCATTTATGTAGCGCCCCTCATAGATATAATGAAAGACCGATTGTTGCAAAACTGGATAGCCCGAAAACGCCTCGAATTTTATACGCTCGAGCAGATTTATAAACCCCGTATTCAGCCGTAAAAACTCCTGATAGCGTGACAGCGGCATATTGTTCTGACGAAAGCTCTCGTTCACTAACTTAAACTTGTCACGAAAGACTTTTAACTGCTCCTTAAAATAATCCTCTAAAACCGCAGTTGTACCGCTTGTTGACTTTAAAAGCGAAGTGATATGCTGAGCGCTGTTTTCACTCCAGAAAACTACCGTTTTTCTCATAAGCTCAGGTGAGGCTTGCGCTCCACAGTTAATAAAATTCATAATTCGTCCCCCATTCGTTATAAACTTATGAACTTTTTTGCAAAATTATACAGTTGTTATTGATATTTGCATTTTATTTAAGTATAATATAAAGATAGATAAATATTTTAAAACATTGGGGGCAGTTATTTTGGATTGCGTACAATTTTTCGAACAAATAAAGGGTAAAAAAATCGCTATGTGCGGTATAGGGGTGAGCAACACTCCCCTTATTCTCAACTTTTTAAGCAAGGGTGCGCGCGTTTACGCCTGCGACCGCAGAAATCGTCAGATGTTAGGTGACATTGCCGACACTCTCGAAAAGGCAGGCGCCGAGCTTTGCCTTGGCGACAATTATCTCGACAATCTCGAGGTGGATATGATTTTCCGTACACCAGGTATGAACTTTCATTTGCCCGAACTTGACTCTGCGCGCAAAAAGGGTATCGCCGTCACAAGCGAAATGGAAGTGTTTTTCGATTTGTGCCCTGCAACAATTTTTGCAATAACAGGTTCTGACGGAAAAACCACCACAACAACTTTAATTTCAAAAATGCTTGAAGCCGAGGGCAAGCGCGTGTTTGTCGGCGGTAACATCGGTACACCTTTACTCCCCGAAATTGAAAATATCACAAAAGACGATTTTGTGGTTGTAGAGCTTTCGTCTTTCCAGCTTATCTCTATGCGCAAAAGTCCCGATGTTGCAGTTGTAACCAATGTTGCACCCAATCACCTAGACATTCATAAGGATATGGACGAATATGTTGAAGCCAAGAAAAACATCATTCTCCACCAGAACGCCTTTTCAAGAACAGTACTTAACAAGGATAACGAAATAACAAACGGCTTTAAGCCCTTTGTACGCGGTCAGTCGCTTTCGTTTAGTATGGAAACTCCCCTTAAAAACGGCGCTTGGCTTGACGGAAACGGCGTTATCCATATGTCCTACCGCGGTATTGACGCTCCCATTATGCACCGCGACGAAATCGCAATTTTGGGTGACCACAATGTTGAAAACTACCTTTCAGCAATTACTGCTGTTTGGGGTTATGTCGGAATGGATTCCATCAAAAAAGTGGCTCGTGAGTTTAAGGGCGTTGAACACCGCATTGAGTTTGTACGCGAAGTAAACGGCGTAAAATATTACAACGATTCCATCGCTTCAAGCCCGACAAGAACAATAGCAGGACTTAAAGCATTTCCTCAAAAGGTATGGCTTATTGCAGGCGGCTATGACAAGCATATCCCCTACGAGCCGATGGTACCCTATGTTATCGATAAGGTAGAAAAATTGCTTTTATGCGGCGATACCGCTCAAAAGATTGAAGCCGCAGTTAAAAATGATAAAAATTACAACGGCTCACCCGAAATTATAAGGGTAGAAGACATCGCCGAAGCGGTAGAATACGCCCATAAAAACGCAAAATCGGGCGATATTGTAACCCTTTCTCCCGCTTCTGCAAGCTTCGACAAATTCCCCAACTTTGTAGCCCGCGGAAACTTCTTTAAAGAACAGGTGAATAATCTTTAATGGAAATCAAGGATTTGCTTTTCACTTTGTCAGAACTCGACTCGATAGGCAGTATTACCGAGGCATCTGACAAAGCGTATGAAATTTTATCACAGTATACTGACGCCCAAAAAACCAATTCAAATAACATAATCGGATTTTTAAAAGGAAAGACCGATTATACGGTTATGCTCGATGCCCACATCGACCAAGTAGGTTTTGTAGTTACAAACATCGACGATAACGGCTTCTTAACCGTATCAAATGCAGGCGGTATTGACCTTCGCGCATTGCCGTCAAGAGCGGTTACTGTTCACGGCAAGCAAAAAATCACCGCCGTATTTTGCGCAACCCCTCCCCACCTTGCAAGCAGTGACACCGAGTATGACGATATCGGTAAAATTAAGCTCGACACCGCTTTGGGCGAAAAGGCAAAAGAAATTGTATCGGTTGGAGACTTTGTAACCTTTAAAGGCGAATGCTTTGCGCTAAATGAAAATTTGGTTTGCGGACGTTCCTTTGACGACCGCGCAGGCGTCACCTGCCTTTTGGAAGTCGCACGCAGACTAAAAGGAAAAGAATTGCCCGTCAATGTCGCTTTTGCGCTCTCTACGGGTGAAGAATTAGGACTTCGCGGTACCCGTACCGCCACATTCCAGATAAACCCTCAAGAAGCTATTGCGGTTGATGTAACCTTTGGCGACGGGCCAGATATTTCGAATGAGGAAAACTGTACTTTAGGCGAGGGCGGAATGATTGGTCTGTCACCCGCGCTCGATAAAACTGTCAGCAAAAAACTGATTCAGATTGCAGAAGAAAACAATATCCCCTACGGGCTCGAGGTTATGGGCAGTAAGACAGGCACCAACGCCGATATGATTGGTGTTTCGCGCGAGGGTGTAAAGACGACTACATTATCTATCCCGCTTCGCAATATGCACACCGAGGTTGAAACGCTCAATTTATCCGACCTTTACGCTGTTTGCGATTTGTTGGAGCAGTATGTTCTCGCAGGAGGTGTCTTAAATGCTTGATTTATTAAAACGCCTCTGCCTTGTTGACGGCATCTCGGGTGATGAGGGAAAAGTTCGAGAATTTATAATAAACGAGATTAAAGATTTTTGCGAATACAAGGTGGACAACCTTGGCAATATTATCTGCTTTAAAAAAGGCACAAACAGACCGCAAAAAAAGGTTATGATTGATGCTCACACAGACGAAGTGGGGCTTATTATCACATCAATTACCGAAAGCGGTTTCTTAAAATTTGCGACCGTCGGCGGTATTGACACCTCTGCTTTGATGTTCAGAAAGGTTAAAATAAACGGCGAAATTGACGGTGTTATCAGCGGTAAGCCTTACCACCTTTTAAACGCTGACAGCCGTAAAAAACTCCCAAAAGCCGAAAGTCTTTATATAGACATCGGCGCTAAAACCAAGGCGGAAGCCTTGGAAAAGGTGTCTTTAGGCGACAGTGCTGTTATGGTAAGCGATTTTGAAATTTTGGGTGAATGTGTAAAATCAAAGGCGCTTGACGACCGTATCGGTTGCCTTATTCTTATTAAACTTCTAAAAGAATTCAGTGAATACGATTTCTACGCCACATTCTCGACACAGGAAGAAATCGGGCTTCGCGGTGCTAAAACCGCCGCTTTCTCGGTGGCGCCCGATTTTGCTATAGCTATCGACTCGACAACCGCCGCAGATATTGCAGGAACCCCCGAAGACCAGAAAGTTTGTATTCAAGGTAAAGGCGCTGTGGTATCCTTTATGGATAAAGCCACCCTCTATGACAAGGCGCTTTTTAGCGCCGCTATGAATAGCGGTATCACCTGCCAACCCAAAGCATTTGTAGCGGGCGGTAACAACGCAGGAAGCATTCACTTAAGCGGTAGCGGTGTTCGCACCATGGCAATTTCCGCTCCCTGCCGTTATATCCATTCGTCAAACAGTATTGTAAATATTAAAGATATTGAAAGTATGATGGCTTTAACCGAATATATGCTCAAAAACCTTGCAGGCGGAAACACCAAATGATTACCCTTGTAAATGAAATTCCTTTTATAAACTCCCTTTCCGCCGAGGCGGTTAAAATCAACTGTCTTTATGAAAGCTATAAAAATGACAGTTCGGTTATGTTCTGGGTGCAGAACGGGAACTGCGCCTATATTTCTATGACCGACGGTAATATGATTATCTGTTCTAAGAGTCCCGATTTTGACGAGCTTCGCGATTTTGTGACGGTACTGAACCCCGCTTGTGTTTTCAGCGACAGCGTTACTTTAGAAAAAATCGGCAGAACTCCTCCTGAGAACATAAACATTATGTACCGCGAGGCTGATATCGAGGGCGAAACCGAAAGTGACAGTCTTTCGAGTAAAGAACTTTATGATTTGCTCGATGTCAAAGGACTTTCACTCCCCGAATACCCCTACTTTGCGGTAGATTATTGCAGACGTTTAAATGGCGGCTTTGCGCAATATTTCGCGCTCAAGGACAAGTGCGCCGTTATTACCTTTAATTGTCGAAACTATGCCATAATTAACGGGCTTGCAAGTCGCGAAAAAGGCTACGGTAGTATTGCACTTAAAGGCATTTTACAAAAAAATTACGGCAAGCACTTTTTAGTGTGCTGCCGTGACAGCGTAATGCCCTTTTACGAAAAAAACGGATTTGAAAAATTATATAATGCAGGATACTGGGTGAAAATAAATGAAAGTAAATAATTTTTTTAAGATTGACAATTCACTTTTAGAACTTGATAAAGCCGCTTTGGCGAAATGCGAAAGCATTTTTAAAGAGATTGATTCGGTTACCGAATACAATCAGTTAAAGGTTTTAAAAGCCTTTATAGATAACGGTGTCAGCGAATCGTACTTCGCAGGCTCTACAGGTTACGGCTATGACGACCGAGGCAGAGAAATTTTAGAGCGTGTTATGGCAGATTGTATGGGTGCGGAGGATTCGCTTATTCGCCATAATTTTGTTTCAGGTACACACACCTTAACGGTTGCGCTCTTTGGTGTTTTGCGCCCTGGTGACAAGGTTTTGGTGCTCACGGGCAGACCTTATGACACTATTACAGGTGTTTTCGGTATCGACGAAAAGACCGACGGCTCGCTCGCTGATTTCGGTGTAGAATATGCGCAGGTTGACCTTAAGGCAGACGGCACACCTGACCTTGATGAGATAAAGATTCGCTTGTCGCAGGACAAATATAAAATGGCTTACATTCAGCGTTCGCGCGGTTACAGCACGAGACCTACTCTTACTATTGACGTTATAGAAAATCTATGTAATATCGTTAAAGCCGTTTCGCCTGAAACGGTTATTATGGTTGACAACTGCTACGGCGAATTTGTCGAAGAAAAAGAGCCCACAGAAGTCGGTGCAGATCTTATCGCAGGCTCGCTTATCAAAAACCCAGGCGGCGGTATCGTCCCCACAGGCGGATATATCGCAGGCAGAAAAGACTTGGTCGAAAAATGCTCCTACCGTCTTACCTGCGCAGGTGTCGGCAAAGAGGTCGGCGCTACACTCGGTCATTCGAGAGAGCTTTATTTAGGACTTTTCTCCGCTCCGCATGTTGTCGGAGAGGCATTAAAAACCGCTGTTTATGCTTCTGCACTATTCTCGTCAATGGGCTATAAAGTTTCGCCCGAATTCGACGAAAAACGCGGAGATATTATTCAGTGTGTAACCTTAGACACCGCAGAAAATCTTGTTGCATTTTGTCAGGGTATGCAAAGCGGCGCACCCGTTGACTCATTCGTAGTACCTGAGCCTTGGGATATGCCCGGATACACCGACCCTGTAATAATGGCGGCAGGCGCGTTTACCTTAGGCGCTTCTATCGAGCTTTCTGCCGACGGACCCTTGCGTCCGCCTTATGCCGCTTGGATGCAAGGCGGTCTTAACTTCCACAGCGCCCACGCAGGTGTGCTCTTAGCGGCGCAAAAAATGCTATCAAAAAGTAAGGAGAATTAAAATATGAAGCAGATTTTCGAGGGTGAGGTTTACGAAATTTTACCCTTATCAAGCGGAATCCTCTTTTCATATTGCAGAGATTTAACCGACGATAACAAGGTGGTTATCGGGTATAAAATGATTTCTTTCGAAAACGACAGAATGACCGATATTACAAAAAATGTCTATCTCGCGGCAAAGTTCGGCAACAACTATAACTCGGTTATAAAGCATTGTGACAACTATATCACAACCAAATCTATCGTCCTGCCGAGCGGTAAAACCCTGCTTTTCTCAAAAGACGGCGTTGCAAGGCTTATCGATACCGACTCAACACCTATATGGCAAGGTAATCTTACCTACCGCTCTACCGCTGCTTCGGATATTATTATCCACAAGCATTCGCTCTGGGCGTGCTTTAGCGACTGCAATGTTCTGCTTCGCTACAACCTGAGCACTATGCGTGAAGAACTCCGCATAGGCGGTAAATCTTCCCCCTTTGACAAGCCGAGGAGTATGTTTTTAGAGGGTGATGTTGCCACCGTCTGCAACAAAGGCTCCAAAAAACTCACACAGATAAATCTTGAAACCTATTCAGTTTTAAACGACCATACCTTTGAAGAAGAGGTTTTGCAGTATGTGAAGGTGGATATCTACCGATTTGTGATTCTCTCTTCGGGATTATACCTTATATAAATCGAAACGGCACCCGTCAGGTGCCGTTTTTTAGTATCCGTTTTTTCAAAATTTCTGATATATAAAATGCAAAAACGCAAAGTAAAATATCCTTTACAAAAACCCCCGCAAACATCACTATTGCCGCCACAAGTGACTGTAAATCGGTGAAAATCATAAAATGTGCTACACCGAATACAAACATTATAAAAACGCCGAGAATACCCGTTGCGATTTTTCGGATTTTTTTAACTGATTTAAAAGACAACGCACAAAATAGCGCCAAAACAGGAAATGCTATTACAAAACCGCCTTGCGGGCCTGAAATATGGTGAAAACCACCGCAAAACCCCGAAAAGACAGGTGCGCCTGCGACCCCTAATAATATATATGCCACAACCGAAGCAAAAGAATACTTCACACCCAAGGTAAACCCACAAAGCGCAATCGCAAAGGTCTGCAAGGTTATCGGGAAAAAGGGTGTCGGAATCTGAATTTGGGCAAAAACTGCCATAAGCGCCGTAAAAAGCGCCGCTAAAACAGGCAGTAAAATTTTATTTTTAACATTATGTTCCATTTTAAAACTCCTGTGGAAAACTGTAATTTGATTATACCAAAATCCTAGCATTTTTTCAATAAAAATAATGCTTTTAATTGAAATACAAACTTAATTATGGTATACTCGTACTATATTGTAAAAAGGAAGTTACTTATGTTAGATTTGAAAGATTTTAAACTTTCCCCCCTTAACAAAAAGGTTTTTGAAATTTTTGAGGAAATTTCGGCTATTCCGCGCGGTTCGGGCAATATGGTAAAAATTGCCGACTACTGTGAGAATTTTGCCCAAAATTTCGGTTTTCGATACATCCGCGATAACGCCGACAATGTCGTCATCTTCAAAGACGGTCAAAACGGCGGCGAAAATGCAAAACCAATTATACTTCAAGGACACCTCGATATCGTCTGCCAATGCACCGAAGAATGCGAAATCGACTTCTTAAACGAAGGTCTTAAAATCTTCCGCGAAGGCGATTTTATCAAAGCCGACGGCACTACTCTTGGCGGTGATAACGGTATTGCTGTGGCCTATATTCTGGCACTTCTCGAGTCAAAAGATATTCCTCACCCACCGATAGAAGCAGTCCTCACCACCGACGAGGAAATCGGTCTTTTGGGTGCAAATGCGCTCGATACAAGTGTGCTGAAATCAAAGAAAATGATAAACCTCGACAGTGAGAGCGACGATATTTTAACCGTTTCCTGTGCAGGCGGACAGGACGTTGTCCTAAAAATGCCTTTTTGTACCAAAACACAAAACGGTACTAAAATTACACTTAGTATAAAAGGACTTTCAGGCGGACACTCGGGTGTTGAAATCGACAAAGGCAGAATAAACGCCAATGTTTTAATGGGAAAAATCCTAACCTACCTTGAAGAAAAATGTAACTTTGACATTATTTCGATAAACGGCGGTAAAAAGTCCAACGCTATCCCAGACAGTGCCGTTGCAGAAATTTGCACCAACAGTCCCGAACATTTTTTACTTTGGGTTCAAAATTTTCTCACTTTAAATGAAGCAGAAATCAAAACTTCTGAACCCGATTTTTATTTTGAAGTAAAAAAAGAAAATAACGGCAAATACAAGTGCTTCGATAAAAAAACCAAAAACAACTTACTCTATTTATTACAAAAAGCCCCCGACGGCGTTATTAAAATGAGTGAAGAAATTGAAAGGTTGGTTGAAACCTCGCTTAATTTGGGCATTCTATCAACCGAAAGCGATTTTATAACTTTCCATTACGCTCTTCGCAGTAACAAAGAAGCGAAGCTTCGCGATTTAGCCGAACAGATTGTAAATATCGGCAAAAAAGCCGAAGCAGAACCGCGAGTTTCAGGCTTTTATCCCCCTTGGGAATTTAAAGCCGACTCCCCTTTACGTGAGCTTTATAAAAAATGCTACAAAGAGCAGTCAGGAAAAGACATCAAGGTTGAAGCTATCCACGCAGGTCTCGAGTGCGCGGTATTCTCCTCCACGATAAAAGACCTTGACTGTATATCGGTAGGACCTAACATGCATGACGTCCACACACCCAACGAAAAATTGAGCATCTCTTCGACTGTAAGCACTTTCACCCTTCTTTTAAAAGTTTTAGAGGAAAGTTGCAAACTTTGATTGATTTTCAAAGCAGTTTGTGGTAGAATTTATGTATTGGTCTGAAAAGTTCAAAATAAAAATATGATTGGAGAAATTATGGAAAACAAAACAGAATTTAAACCCTATGTTCCGGCAAGTAAAATCACTCCTGAAATCACCGCAACTTCGGTTATTATGGGTGTTTTGCTTTCGGTTATATTCGGTGCAGCAAATGCTTATTTAGGCCTTCGCGTCGGTATGACTGTGTCGGCATCAATTCCCGCGGCAGTAATTTCCATGGGCGTTATCCGCATCCTTATGCGCAGAAACTCCATTTTGGAAAGCAACCTTGTTCAGACTGTCGGCTCTGCAGGTGAATCTTTAGCGGCAGGCGCTATCTTTACACTCCCTGCGCTTTTCCTTTGGGCAGCCGAGGGTAAAATGGACAAGCCTGATATCTTGGAAATCACTTTAATCGCTCTTATCGGCGGTCTTTTAGGTGTTTTCTTTATGGTGCCCTTGCGTAACGCCTTAATCGTTAAGGAACACGGCACTCTCCCCTATCCCGAGGGAACCGCTTGCGCAGAGGTTCTTTTAGCAGGTGAAAAAGGCGGCGCTAACGCATCCACAGTTTTTGCAGGTATGGGCTTTGCCGCTCTTTTTAAGTTCATTATCGACGGGCTCAAAGTGGTTTCAGGCGAAGTTTCGGGCAGAGTCAAAGGCTTTGCAGGTGAAATCGGCACACAGATTTACCCCGCTGTAATGAGCGTTGGTTACATCTGCGGCGCGAGAATTTCGTCCTATATGTTCGCAGGCGGTGTGCTTAGCTGGCTCGTTCTCATTCCGCTTATCGTTCTCTTTGGCGAAAACAGCATCCTTTATCCAAGTGTCGACGCTACTATCGGTCAGTTATTCGCCGAGGGCGGTGCTAGCGCTATCTGGGGCTCTTATATCCGTTATATCGGTGCAGGCGCTCTTGCGGCAGGTGGTATTATAAGCCTTATCAAATCCTTACCTCTTATCGTTAAGACCTTTACAGGCGCTTTGAAGAGTATGTCAGGCGCAGGCGCTACCTCTGGCGAGCGCACTGCAAGGGATTTAAACATAAAGATTGTACTTATCGCAATTATTGTTCTCACACTTCTTATCTGGCTTATCCCTGCTATCCCTGTAAACCCCATCGGCGCACTTATAATTGTTGTATTCGGTTTCTTCTTTGCAACCGTTTCTTCCCGTATGGTAGGTCTTGTAGGAAGCTCTAACAACCCTGTTTCAGGTATGGCAATCGCTACTGTTTTAATTGCAACCCTTATCCTCAAGTTCACAGGTTCTACAGGTGTTGTAGGTATGGCAAGCGCAATTGCTATCGGTTCTATTATCTGCATCGTATCTGCTATCGCAGGCGATACTTCACAAGATTTGAAGACAGGATATATCTTAGGCGCTACTCCCAAGAAACAGCAAATCGGCGAGGTTATCGGTGTTGTATCAGCGGCTCTCGCTATCGGCGGAACACTCTTCCTTTTAGATAAGGCTTGGGGCTTCGGCTCTGACGCACTTGCGGCTCCTCAGGCAACCCTTATGAAGCTTATTATCGAGGGTGTTATGGGCGGTAATCTTCCTTGGGGACTTGTGTTCACAGGCGTGTTTATCGCAGTTGCGGTTGAGCTCATCGGCATCCCCGTTCTTCCCTTTGCAATCGGTGTGTATCTCCCTGTACAGCTTAACGCTTGCATTATGGTCGGCGGTCTTGTCCGCTTGGCACTTGACAAGCTTAAGAAAGAAAAGGCTAAGAAAGATGCTATCGTTAACGACGGTATCCTCTTCTGCTCGGGTATGGTGGCAGGCGAAGGCCTTGTTGGTATCCTTTTGGCATTCTTCGCTATTATGGGTATTGACAAGCTTATCGACCTTTCTGGCTTCGTATCTCCCGCAGTTTCCAACATCGGCGGATTGTTACTCTTCGGCATCATAATCTTAACACTTCTTAAGTTCACCGTTTGGAAGAAACGCGATAAAGCTAATGAAGAATAAAAACGAAAACTATCTTGAAAAAATCCCCGCCCGTAAGGACGGTATCAACTGGAATACTGACGATAACGGCGCGGTGACACTCGAAATCGAGAATAAAGGTGTATTCAATAGAATTTCTCAAAAGCTTCTGAGAAAACCTAAAATCAGTTATATCCACCTCGAAGAAATCGGAAGCTTTGTCTGGCCGATAATCGACGGCGAAAAGGACATTACCGAAATCGGCGTTATTGTAAAAGAACACTTCGGCGAAAAGGCTGAACCACTCTACCCACGCCTCGTAAAATACTTCGAAATTCTCGAAAGCTATAGATTTATAACATTCAAATAACCCAAAGCATCTGCCTGTGCAGATGCTTTTTTATACTTTACCCTCATCTTTTTTTATGCTATAATATTTAATAGAAATCTATCTTTGGGAGGATATTTATGAAAAAGTATTTAAAAGAAATTATAATAACCTTTTTACAACTATTTATGTTCTATATTTTCCCTTTATTTGCAGGGCCGACAGATGCGATAGGTATGGTGTTTTTGATAATCGTAGCAACATTTGCTTTGTCACTGACACTCGGAACAATCTCAAAAAGCTCGATCAAATATCTTTATCCCCTTGCGGTTGCGCTTTCATTTTTGCCGTCAGTATTTATCTATTATAACGAGTCGGCTATTGTCCACGCTTCTTGGTATTTTGTAATATCGACCGTTGGAATACTAATTGGCTCAGTTATAAATTTAATAAATAAGAGAATACACAAAAAATAAAAAAAGCTTGAAATCGTTTGATTTCAAGCTTTTCTAATTTGCATTACATATTCACTTTATGTCTATTTTGATATTGCCTGTATCAGTTACTATTTCACACTTGCCGCCGGTTACCGTTTTAGGCACATCGACACTTCCTGTATCGGTTTGAGTAATAAACACCTTATCGGTAAGCAAGCCACCCTTAACAGAACCTGTATCGGTTTTTACAAAAATCTCAGCAGCATCGCACCCGTCAAACCTCACATCACCTGTGCTTCTCTCAATAGATAACTTTTCCGTAGCAACCACATTCTTCAAAGAAATATCGCCTGTACTACCGTTTGAGAAGACACCCTTGCATGCAACATCGGTCAACTTCGTGTCACCTGTGCTCACTTTAATTTTAATATCACCCTGACAGGTTATACCCTTCGCAATCACTTCACCCGTTGAAACCGAAAGCTCAAGCGAGCCTGCAGATACATTTTCAAGGCAGATATCACCCGTACTCGTCTTAATTTTAATATCATCTGATGCAGAAGCCAAGCAATTTACATCGCCTGTACTTAACGAAATATCCATACTTTCAAACCTAAAATTCTTCGGTATTTCGATATCT
Organism: Acutalibacteraceae bacterium; assembly: GCA_045578885.1. Lineage (GTDB taxonomy): Bacteria > Bacillota > Clostridia > Oscillospirales > Acutalibacteraceae > UBA737. Next base: position 28,057 of record JAZNLE010000042.1, read on the forward strand.
CCTGTACTTTCTTTTATAGAAAGCGAAGCATACTCGTTCTTTGGCAGATATACAGTTATCTTTGGTGTTCCAAGCGTTATACCTATATGCTCATACCATTTTCTCTCATCAACACCCTCAATTACAAGTGTGCTGTCCTTTACTGCAACCGAATGCTTTATGTTTTTCTGCTCATAACAAACAACCGAAGCTTTTGAGTCCTCAGAAGGCGCAAACACAATATCGGTAGTATCGGTTACAATCGAGATGTTTTTATAATTTTCATTTATTTCATAATTGTTAATTTCATACTTAACCGTCGAGAGTTTCGTAAAATCCCATTTAAACACTGTCATCACACCTGTAAAAATTATACCTCCGACCAATACAAGAGAAGCCGCTATAACAAGCCAAATTTTCGTTCTTTTACTCATTATGCTTCCCCCTTTTTGACAAAATAATTTTTAATACTTAAAACTATCTTTTTTGTAAGTAATAAAGTACCTTTTGTTGTTGCTTTACAACGGTAGAACAAGAATATGGCAAGTCCCGCACAGGCAATGCCTGCGCCCACAAAAGCTACACCTATGAGAGCGTGGCCGTGCCACGCTAAAGCAATGCCCACGGCGAGACCACCG
>JAZNLE010000043.1:0-7275 GCA_045578885.1 Acutalibacteraceae bacterium
GGCGATGCAATGTTGATTTTATAATTTGTAGGGGAGGGGTTCCCCCTCCTAAATAATAGGGTGTAATTATGTATAAATATATACTTTTAGATTTAGACGGTACTTTAACCGACCCCGAAATTGGCATTACTAACGGAGTTATGTATGCTTTGGAAAAATATGGCATAATTGTCACCGACCGTAAGGAGCTTTACTGCTTTATTGGTCCGCCTCTTGTGGACGCTTTTATGGAATATTATGGCTTTTCGGAAGAGGATGCCAAGCAGGCGGTGGTCTATTACCGCGAGTTTTTCAGAAAGACAGGTATTTATGAAAACCGCGTTTATGACGGTGTCCGCGAGATGCTCGAAATCTTAAAAAAAGATGGAAAAAACCTTATTCTCGCAACCTCTAAACCTCAAGAATTTGCCGAAATTGTGCTTAACCACTTCGATCTTATGAAGTATTTTGACTGTGTTGTGGGCGCTACCTTTGACGGAACGCTCAATTATAAGGCGGATGTCATTGCCGTTGCGCTTAAAAGGGGAAATGTCAGAGATTTAAAGAGTGCGATAATGATTGGTGACCGCCACCACGATATCGAGGGCGCGAAGCAAAATAAACTCGATTCTATCGGTGTTTTATACGGTTTTGGCAACCGTGAGGAACTGACAAATTCGGGTGCCGATTATATAGCCGAAACACCTAAAGATATATTAAAGATAATTAACAAAAATTAGGAGATAAGATGTATAAATTATTAAAACAAGAGGGGAACGCTCGCCGAGGCGAGTTTGTGACCAACCGAGGCACTGTGCAAACCCCTGCATTTATGAATGTCGCCACCTGTGGCGCAATAAAGGGCGCGGTTTCTGCCGAAGACCTTAAAGAACTTGGCTGTCAGGTGATGCTTTCAAACACATATCATTTGCATATCCGCCCTGGTGACGAGGTGGTAAAAGGATGCGGAGGACTGCATACCTTTTCGACTTGGGACGGCCCTATCTTGACCGATAGCGGCGGATTTCAGGTGTTCTCGCTCTCAAGCCTTCGCAAGATTGAAGAAGGGGGAGTAACCTTTGCTTCTCATGTCGACGGCAAGCGCATTTTTATGGGGCCTGAGGAGAGTATGCGAATACAGTCGAACTTAGGCTCGACAATTGCGATGGCTTTTGACGAATGTGTTGAAAACCCCGCTGAATACGCTTATTCAAAGGCTTCTTGCGAGCGGACAACCCGTTGGCTCAAGCGTTGCAAGACGGAAATGGCGCGACTTAATTCGCTTCCCGATACCATAAACCCCGAGCAGATGCTTTTTGGTATAAATCAGGGTTGCACCTATAATGATTTGAGAATAAATCATATGAAAGAAATCGCCGAGTTAGACCTTTCGGGCTATGCGATAGGGGGGCTTGCGGTGGGCGAGCCTGCCGAGGTTATGTATGATGTAATTGAGCATGTTGAACCCTTTATGCCAAAGGATAAAATCCGTTATCTGATGGGTGTAGGAACACCTGCAAATATTCTTAACGCGGTTGAGCGCGGTGTCGATTTGTTCGACTGCGTAATGCCGAGCCGCAATGCCCGTCACGGACACCTTTTTACAAGCGAGGGTATTATCAATATCAATAACAAGAAGTATGAATACGATATGCGCCCGATTGACGAAAACTGCGGCTGTCCTGTTTGTTCGCGTTACTCAAGAGCCTATATCCGTCATCTTTTGAAGAGTCAGGAAATGCTTTCGCAAAGGCTTCTGGTTATGCATAATTTGTGGTTCTATAATCACCTTATGGAAGACATAAGAAATGCTCTCGACAATGGCACATTCGCTGAATTTAAGCGCGAAAAGGAAATAATTTACTCAAAAAGAATATGATGCTTGCATTTTAAAAAGTAATGCGGTATAATAATAACAATATATTTTTGAAAGGAATTTAAAAAAATGAATTTTAATTTGTTACCCCTTGCAGAAACTGCAGCAAAACCAGGATTGAACCCTATTGTTTTAATTCTCTTCTATGTCTTGATTTTCGGTGCTCTTTATTTCTTTATGCTTCGTCCTCAGAAGAAAAAGCAAAAAGAAGAAAAGAAAATGCGCGAGAATTTACAGGTTGGCGACGAGGTTGTAACCATCGGTGGTGTTTACGGCAGAGTTATCTCTCTTAAGGAAGATACAATGGTTATCGAATCTTTGAGTGACCATAGCAAGCTTACATTTGCTCGTTGGGCTTTGCAGACTAATATGACCGTTCACGACGACGTTCCCGATAAAAAGAAATAAGTAATATGTTTTGTCCCTCCCGAATATAATTTACTGTTCGGGAGGGAATTTTTATGGATGGTAAAAAAATTGATTATATATTAATTTTAAAGGCTTTTGTTATTTGGCTTCTGTTGAGTGCGGTTTCGATATTTTTGTTTGCGACGATTATGTATTTTTTAGAGGGCGGATACCGATATTCACCCTTGTTTGCGACAATTTGTCTGGCTATCGGTTGCTTTGCGGCGGCGCTGTATTTAGGCAACAAAATCGGCAAAAATGGAATTTTAATAGGTCTTGCAGTGGGCGGTGTTGTATTTATTGTGGCAACCCTCGTAACCTTACTTGTAAACAGCGGAGCGCTTAGCGTTCATACTTTGCTTAGGCTTATAATTTTCCTTTTAGCTTCAATGATAGGCGCAATTATCGGTGTAAACCGAAAAGACAGTCAGAAGTATATATAAAACAAAAAACTCCCGATTTTTCGGGAGTTTAATTTTATTCGTTTACTATATTTTCGTAAACCTCTTCAAAATCTTTTATTGCGATTTCTGAATTGGCCATATTGGTAGTTATTTGTTCGCGGGTTGCATTGAGAGAACCGAGGAGAACATCAACTTCCTTAATAAAGTCGTCAGAGGTTTTTATAATGCTCTGGCGAAGCTCATTAAGCGAAATATGCGCTTCGTCAATAGCCGAAAGATTTTTCTCAACTTCAAGGTTTGCAAGGGAAGCACTTTCTTCGGCGCTCAACATAATTGCTTGAGCGTTGGTTTGGGATACGAGATAAAGTTTTCCTATATTTTCGGACAAGCGCTCGATTTCTTCAGCCTTTTGGGTGAAAGCGTCGAGCTTTTCGCTCAAAGCGTTTTTCTCTTCCATAAGCTTTTCATAATTTTCTTTTGAGAGGTTAAGCTCGTTTGCTAACATGTCAGCCTTTGCTGATAATTCGTCAGTTTTAATTTTGAATTTTTTATGTAATCTTTCAATATAATCTATAACGTCATTACAGTTAAAACCAAATAGACTTTTCTTAAATCCTATAGCCATTTTTAACTTCCTTTCACTACAAGTAAAGATATTATAACATAGTAAATTTGTAATTACAAGAAGAATTTTTTTAGTTGACATAATTCTGTTTTTGTAGTAAACTTATAGTATACATTAAAAATACAGGTTCTTATCTTCTATCAGCACCCTGAAAACAGGGATGTTGATTTTTTGCGCTTTGTTAAAGTGGTTTACATAACAACACACAATTACTGCATTTAGTTGTAAGGCTTCAAACTCTACACCAAATGTTGAATTGTAATATCTTGTCCAAGTTTTGCATAGTATTTCTCGAAGGTGAGTGATAATATGCAAAAGGGAAGAGTTTTAAGTTTAAGACAGTTTGGCATCAGTGAATTTTTGCAAAAAAATTCTTATTTATTGGTGCTGACAACCTGTCTCATTGTGGGTATTTTTCTTGGAGTCTTTATTTTTGACGATTTAAAAGTCCTTAGTGATTACCCGAAAGAATATATAACCGAATATATTTCGGCGCGGACTGACAGGTCTTTTGTCAAGATTATGTTTTCGTCCGTATTGGAATTTTGGGCGGTTTTGTTTTTGTCCTTTCTGCTCGGCTCGTCGCTTTTTGGAGTTGTGACAGTTCCGTTTTTAGTGATAGCAAATGGCTTTTTCTATGGCGGTATTACGGCATATCTTTATTCAACATATTCGATTAAGGGAATTGCTTTTAACGCGATTGTCTTTATGCCGTCGGTAATAATTTTTATCATTGTGCTTTTGGTGGCGGCGCGTGAGTCGATAAGATTTTCGCTAAAGCTTTCGAGCCTGACGCTAAACAAAACATTGCCTTTTAGTCTTTCGCAGGACTTTAGGGATTACAGCATAAAATACCTGATATTTGCGGTGGCGGTGATTTTTTCTTCGCTTGTAGACGCTCTTGTGTCAGTAGGTCTTATGAAACATTTTAATTTATAGAAAAAGGGGGATGCGATATGACAGATAAACTGCAGTTATTCAAAAATTATTTAAGTGTCAATAAAAAGTCTTCGGCGAGCACTATTGAAGCCTATTTGCGCGATGTTAAGCAGTTTATGGAATATTGCTCTTCTCCCAACTTTTCGACAGTTACTGTCAAAGGGATTACTGAATACATAAATTCGCTCGATAAGTCAGATGCGACAAAGGTGCGCATAATTGCATCCTTGCGCGCGTTTTTCAACTGTCTTATTGCGAACGGCGAGCTTGCGGACAACCCTGCCGAGCAGATTAAACTGAAAAAAGAAAAGAAAAACAAATTAGGTGTTCTTGAATCCGACGAAATCGTGCTTTTACTTTCTCAACCCGACGGCGATGATTTTAAGAGTATCCGCGATAAAGCAATGCTCGAACTTTTGTATGCAACAGGTATCAAGGTTTCAGAATTATTGCAGGTAAAGGTTAGCGATATTAACCTCACGATTGGAATTCTGCACCTGAAAAACGGCGAAAAAGAACGCATAGTACCGATTTATCCCGCGGCGGTGAAATCTATCGAGGATTATATTCAAAACGCGCGAGACGGCATTATAGAAGACGACAGTCAGGATATTTTGTTCACAAATCTTAATGGACAGGCTATGTCGCGCCAAGGCTTCTGGAAGATTATTAAGTTCTATGCCGAAAAGGCGGGTATAAAACAGGAAATAACCCCTCAAACACTCCGCCATTCTTTTGCGGCGCACCTTTTGGAAAACGGTGCAAGGCTTCAAGATATTAAGGAAATGCTAGGCCATAGCGATATATCCTCAACCCAAGTTTATGCGCAATTTGTAAAAAATAAATACACAAGTAAATATGCAAAATTTCATCCACTTGCAAAATAAAACCTCTTCGGAAGAAGAGGCTTTATTGTATAATGAAAACCGCGTGATAGTCGCGTGGTTGGGGAGAGGTTAACCGATGAACAATTTTGTTAAAGAAAAAAATTATATTGTCGCTCGTGCCGCGACGGGCACGCCCTTTCTTGTGTAGGCGAAAAGAAAGGGCGGAAAGATTCGCCTAAAGGGGGAATTTCGATTTCCCCCTTAGGTGACGAAAATCAAATTTTATTAAAACACCGCCAAAGAGTGAAAACTGCGTTTTCAATTTGTCGGCAAGTTTTACGTATTTTATAATATCTTCGCTGTCACCGTAACCCCCTTAAACGACAAGGGCTATGCCCTTGACCCGTTTACGGGTAGCTAGTAATCTTTACAAGGCTGTTAGGCAAATCATAAAGCGCACTTATGCGCCGCCAGTATTGTTTAGGGCTATGCCTGAAAATGAAATACCCCACGTTAGACGTGGGGATTCTTATTGGTAGAAAGTAAAATTATTTCTTTTTAATTTCTTCAAGAATCTGTGTCAAAAGCTCTTCGGTAGTGGGCTTGGGTTCTTCTGCAACCTCTTCCTCAACTTCCTTAACTCTTGCTTTTTCCGAAAGCTCTTTGGCTTTTGCAAAAACCTTGATTATCATAAAAACAATCAAAGCGATAATTAAAAAGTCGATAATTGTTACAAGTAAGGTACCGATACCGATTGTTACAGCAGGGATAATATTGCCTGCTTCGTCAACAGTTTCGGGGGAGAGAATAATGTTGAGCTTGCTTAAGTCAAAACCGCCGATAAGCCAACCGACAAAGGGCATAAACACATCGTTTACAAGGCTTGTGGTAATTTTACCGAAAGCGCCGGCAACAATAACACCGACAGCCATATCGATAACATTACCGCGCATTATAAATGCTTTAAATTCGTTTATTAAACCTCTTGTCTTTTCGAACTTCATATTTTTACTCCTTAGTTTTCACTGAAGATTACAGTAACATCGGGGTGTAACTGCAAAATAGAAGCGGGAACTTTAGGATCGATAGGACCGAAGAAAGCTTTTTCGAGGATAGCCTTCTTAGCGCTTCCGTTAGCAATAAGCAATACTTTTTTAGCTGACATAATTCCACCCATACCCATTGTTACAGCGGTCTTTGGAACATCGTCAATACTTTCAAAGAAGCGGGCGTTTGCTTCAATGGTAGACGGGTCAAGGGTAACTTGGTGGGTTTCCTTTGTGAAGAATTCGTCAGGCTCGTTAAAGCCGATATGACCGTCAAGGCCTATACCCAAAAGCTGAATATCAATACCCATTTCTTTTATACGCTTATCATAAGCTTCGCATTCCGCCTTGATATCAGATGCTTTGCCGTTGGGAACAAAGGTCTTTGATTTGTCAATGTTGATGTGGTCAAAGAGGTTATCGTTCATAAAGTAGCGGTAGCTCTGATCGTTAGAGCCGTCAAGACCTGTGTATTCGTCAAGGTTTATTGAAGAAACACTTGAAAAATCGAGGTCGCCGTTTTTGCACCATTCGATAAGGTTTTTATAAGTGCCAACGGGGGAAGAGCCTGTAGCTAAACCTAATACGCAGTTAGGCTTTGCAATAACCTCTGCAGCGATAATAGCCGCAGCCTTACGGCTTAATGTTTCGTAATTTTCTACTGTGATGAATTTCATAATAAAAACTCCTTTAAATGTTATTATACAAACCGGCGTCAATCATAGCGCCGATAGCATTTACGACTAAATTCTTGTCTTCTTTGTATGTAACGCCGTACCATTTATCTTCGGCTACGAGAACCTTGACTTCCTTTTCGTCTTTTTCAATAAGAGAAGATACAACGCTCGGTAAATAATATTCAGATTTCGGTACATTTATTTTCTCATTTAAAAATTCAACAAAGCCTTTTTCTATGTAACCGAAAATATCGGGCATAAAGCCCCAAAGGTTCATCGAAACAACGGTATCGGGGGATAAGGGTTTCCAAGTTTTGCCGTCGTCTTCGGTATACTTACAGTCAATAATTTTAGTACGCTCGGTAACTGATGTCAAGCAACTTTGGTTGTCAATTTCACACACACCGCGCGAAACATGACCGTTTTCTGTAAGGGTGTTTACAAGGCGGAAGCCTACCATACAGTAGTTTTTATCTTCGGTGCGAAGATAGTCG
>JAZNLE010000044.1:0-6764 GCA_045578885.1 Acutalibacteraceae bacterium
GTTGATATAGAAATTTATATCTTTGTCGGGGTCCTGACCTTCAAGATAAAGCATCTGTGCGATAACGATGCTTGCAGTTGTGTTGTTAACTTCTTCGTTGAGCATAATGATGCGGTGGTGAAGTAAGCGAGAAAAAATATCGTAAGAACGCTCACCGCGACTTGTCTGCTCTAAAACATAAGGTACTAAACTCATAAATAAATCTCCTTTTGAAATACAAATAGGTGTCGGCACCGTTAGTGCCGGCACCCATATACCGTATTATTAACTAATCTGAAAAATTCTAATCAATTATTCTTCTGTCTTTTCTTCTACTTTCTTAGCAGTAGTTTTCTTTGCTGTGGTCTTCTTTGCGGTGCTCTTCTTAGCAGAAGCCTTTTTCTCAGTCTTAGCTTCTACTTCGGTGATAACCGCATTTTCTTTAACGAGGTCGATAGCCTTGCCAACAGCAACATCCTTTGCCAATTCTTCGGCAGGGATAGCCTTCTTCACAGCGTCAACTTCCATATTGTACTGCTTAGCCATTTCTTCGAAGCGAGCATCAAGCTCTTCTTCGGTAGCTTCAATATTTTCGAGTTCAACAATCTTTTCGAGTGCTAAACGGAACTTAACCTGACCTTCAGCTTGGGGACGGAAGGTAGCCTTGAAGTCTTCCATTGAAGTATTAGAATACTTGAGATAGGTCTGGAGGTCTAAGCCCTGCATCTGCAAACGGTAACCGAATTCTTCAACACTCTGGTTAAGACGGCTTTCGAACATTGCTTCGGGAATTTCGCCCTTAATACTGTCAACAATCTGCTGTACCAAATCGTTTTCAGCGTCTTCTTCTGCAATCTTTGTCTTCTGAGCGAGCGCCTTTTCCTTAAGGTCTGCCTTTAAAGCGTCGAGAGTGTCAAATTCGCTGACATCTTTTGCGAATTCGTCGTCGATTTCGGGCAACTCACGGAACTTGATTTCGTGAAGCTTAATCTTGAATACTGCCTCTTTACCTGCAAGGTCTTCTGCGCCGTATTCTTCAGGGAAAGTAACGGTGATTTCAAACTCGTCGCCGATGTTCTTACCAACGATTTGTTCTTCAAAACCTGGGATGAATGCGCCCGAGCCGAGTTCTAATGTATGACCTTCAGCCTTACCGCCGTCAAATGCTACGCCGTCTTTAAAACCTTCGAAGTCGATAACAACAGTATCTCCCATAGCTGCTGCTCTGTCTTCAACAGAAATCATACGAGCGTTGCGCTCTGCCATAGCCTTAACCTGAGCTTCGATTTCGCTGTCTTCTACTTTAGCGATAACCTTTTCAGCCTTTAAGCCCTTGTATTCGCCGATTTCAATTTCGGGATAGGTGGTAACTGCAACCTTGAAGTCAACACCCTCTTCCTTAGAAATAGAAACCATATCAAAGTCCATCTTATCGTTGATTACCTTAAGACCTGATTCCTTGATAGCTTCGTCAACAGCATCGGGATAAACGATATTGAGAGCTTCTTCGAAGAAAGCCTCTTCACCGTACATCTTCATAACCATTGCGTAAGGTGCTTTACCCTTTCTGAAGCCTGGGATGTTTATTTTATCTTTTTGGTTGTTATAAGCTTCCTTAATAGCTTCGCCGAATTTTTGCGCATCGATAACGATTTCAAGCTCGTATCTGTTAGCGCCAAGTTTTTTTGTTTCTTTTAAACTCATTTTTATACCTCCGCATAAAATGCTATTTTATCATTTCAAAGTATTATAACATACTTATAAAAATATTTCCACTATAATTTTAAAAAACTTTAAAATTTGTTATTTACGCTATAAATAGGGGTGTGAAATCTATGCAATCACAGGAAATTAACCGAAATTCGACACCCTCGAACTCTTTTACGGCGTTATTAAAACCGCTCCCGTGAATATGACCGTGATAAACCGTCTTTATGCCGTGTTTCTTTATGACATCGAAAATCTCTCGGCAAACCTCGTTTGCATAAACGGGCGGATAGTGTAAAAACAGTAATATAGGCAGTCCTGTTTTTTCAGCTTCGGATAAAGATTTTTCAAGTCTGCCTACTTCTCTTGCTATAATTTTATCATCTGCCGCCGCATCATAGAACCAACCGCGAGTGCCCGCAATAGCGTACCCTTGGGTTATAATGGAATTATTAAACAAAATGTCAACATTGTCGATTTCATTTTCTGCAAAAAATTCATTTAATTTTTTAACGGTCGACCACCACAAATCGTGATTACCTTTTAAAATAATTTTTTTGCCGTTAAGCTTTTTCAAAAATTCGAAATCAGCTTTAGTGTCGGAAAGCTTTAACGCCCACGACAAATCGCCAGGGAGAATAACGGTATCATCAGGTTTTACAAGCCTGTTCCAGTTGGCGAAAAGCCTTTCGGTATGATTATCCCAACCGCGAAAAATATCCATCGGCTTATCAGTGCCGAAAGACAGATGCAAATCCGAAATTGCAAAAATACTCATTTTTCTCCCTCCTTACATATTTTTAAATTTTTTACACAAACTAAACTTGACCTAACGGTCGGAAAGGATGATTATATAATGGAAAATAAATGCGAAACAAATTACTGTATTTCCTGCAATGTTAAAAACTGTGTTCACCACGCCGAAAACGATACCTGTTCTGCAGGCAAAATTCAGGTTGGCAACAGCACAGCTACAACTGTAAGAGATACCTGCTGTGACACATTTGAATCAAGATAATCATTTGAACTAAAAAGCCACTGAAAAGTGGCTTTTTCTAATTCAGAATTCGTAATGCGGAAGTATTGATAAAATTAAATTGCATATAGGGTCAAGGGCGAAGCCCTTTGTCGAGGGGTTGAAGGGGACGAGATGCATTTTTAACAAATATCATACTTACCTTTGAATTAAAAACGCAATTTTCACTCTTCAAAGGCGATTTTATATGTGTCGCAACCGTCACCGAAGGGGAAATCGAAATTTCCCTTTAAGGCGAATCTTTGCGCTCTTTCTTTTCGCCTACACAAGAAAGGGCGTGCCTGTCACGGCATGAGTGACAAAGAAGCAAATTTATACCTGTTTAAATCTATTTTTGCAACAATATCCCTCAGTCAAAGATGGAGCCTATTTTTAATCAACTTTATATGCCAAGCGCCTTATAAACCGCCTTAAGCATATCTTCCTTTTCGCAGATTTCTTTAAAGCGAACATTAGCATTCTCGAGTGCCTTTATCGGTTCGGGAATTTCGGTTTTTGTTTCCTCTGCCAAAAGGCGAACTGTATCGAACTCACTTTCCGCCTTTTTATCGCTTACCGCCGACAAAACGCTGTTTGCAAACTTGTAAGGAGAAGCGGTAGAAGCGATAACGGTCGCACGGTCGTCACCCGTAGTTTTTACATACTGCTTATAAACATTCATAGCAACTGCGGTGTGAGTATCGCAAAGATATCCATACTCGCTAAACAATTCTTTAATCGTTTCAAGCGTCGCCTTATCGTCACAGCAGCCGCCCCAGAAAAGTTCGCCCATTTTCGCCTTGATTTCCTCGTTTGCGGTGAATATTCCGCTCTCAGACAAATCATTCTGCATTTTTGCAACTTCCCTGTCGTCATTACCCGAAAGCTCAAATAACATTCTTTCGAGATTTGAAGAAATAAGAATATCCATTGACGGAGAAATCGTAGTAAAGAAAGAACGATTGCGATCATATTTACCTGTGTTTATGAAATCGGTAAGCACATTATTAGCGTTTGAAGCGCAAATGAGCTTGTTTACCGGAACACCCATCTTCTTAGCATAGTAAGCCGCCAAAATGTTACCGAAGTTGCCTGTCGGAACAACGATATTAAAGCCATCTTTGAGATCTTCTCCGCGAGAAATCATATCGCAATAAGCCGAAATGTAATAAACGATTTGGGGAGCGAGTCTGCCCCAGTTTATCGAGTTTGCAGAAGAGAACTGCATATTGTTGTCTTCCAAAACTTTTTTAACCGAATTGTCGGTGAAAATCTTTTTAACCCCTGTCTGCGCATCGTCGAAGTTGCCCTTTATAGCGCAAACATGGACATTCTCGCCCTTTTGGGAATCCATCTGAAGCTTCTGCATCGGGCTTACGCCGTCGCTTGGATAGAATACCATGATTTCAGTATCTTCTACATCACAAAAGCCTTCGAGCGCGGCTTTACCTGTATCACCTGAAGTCGCAACAAGAATTACGATTTTTTTGCCGTTCGAAACCTTTTTAGCCGAGGTTGTGAGCAAGTAAGGCAAAAGCTGTAATGCCAAGTCCTTGAAAGCGCAGGTCGGTCCATGCCAGAGTTCAAGAATATTCGCATTCTTGCCTATAAGCGAAATGGGAGCAGGCTGTTCGTTGTCGAAACTGCCTGTATATGCACCCTTAACGCAGTAGTCTACTTCCTCTTCTGTAAAATCGTTAAGGAAGTTTTCAAGTATGTATTTTGCTCTGCCGACATAGTCGAGCTTTGAAATTTCGCCGAAATCCTTATCGGTCAATACTGGGAAAGTATCGGGCACGAAAAGTCCGCCCTCAACCGAGATTCCTTGCGAAATTGCCTGTGCGGCAGTTACCTTTACAGATTTATCTCTTGTGCTTATATAATTCATAAAATCTTTCCTTTCAAGGATTCTTATTCTATTTTAGCCCTAAAACGCACTTTTGTCAAATCTTTTACCACGCGTTTTCGATGTATCTTAATTTATAACTTAAAGTTTTGTCTTGTCTTTCTGAAACAGTCACTTCAGCGACATCAAAACGTGGTTGTTTTTCGCACTGTGTCTTTGTAATATAGTCATTAGCGGTCATAATTATCCGCCTTTGCTTAAAGGCGTCCACCGCCTCTATACCCGACACTAAACTATTTTCTTTTCGGGTTTTAACCTCAACAAACAAAATGTATTGGTCATTTTCGGCAATAATATCAATCTCGCCGTATTTTGACTGAAAATTACGGTTTATAATTGTAAGCCCTTTCTTTCGCAAAAAATTTGCAACCCTTTTTTCACCCTCGGTGCCTGTTTTTCCGATATTCATTACCTGTCACCCAAAATATTTTTCAAAAAAGAGAGTCTGTGAATTTCGCAAGGGCCGTGCTGTTTTATCAAATCGGTATGTAATTTTGTGCCGTAACCCTTGTGCTTTGCAAACTCGTAAAGCGGATATTTTTTGTCATACTCCAAAAGCAGACGGTCACGCGTAACCTTTGCAAGAATTGATGCCGCCGCGATTGAACAGGAATGAGCATCGCCCTTTACAACAGTTTCACAAGGAATTTTAATACCTTTTGGCACGCGATTGCCGTCAATAAGCGCAAAATCGGCTTTAATATTTAAACCTTCAATAGCGCGATTCATTGCAATATATGTTGCCTCAAGTATGTTATATTCTTCAATTTCCTCTAAAGTGCCGAAAGCAATACTGTATGCTAATGCCTTTTCAATTATTATATCAAAAAGCATTTCGCGCTTTTTTTCGCTAATTTTTTTAGAGTCGTTAAGACCGTCAATAACACAGTTTTCAGGCAAAATTACTGCCGCCGCACATACAGGACCAGCCAAAGGACCACGACCTGCTTCGTCAACGCCACAAATAAGTTTATAACCCTTATTTATAGCTTCGTTTTCATAAGAAAAATCAGGCATTATCTTCAACTCTTTCAAGTGTAATTTTACCAATTTTACAGTTGCGATACTCTTCTAAAAGCATTGCCGCAGCACGTTCGGTATCGGTTTCTCCGCCGCGAATCATCATACCGCGTTTTTTACCCAAAAGGCAAAGAGCATCGTAACTGTCTTCGGGAAATTCAGTCATCTTATATCGCTCGTTTAATAATTCGGGATAAAGCGGCATAAGAATTTCAAGCAAACGCATAGCAAGTAATTCGGTATCCATTATTCTATCGGTAACAGCACCTGTAAAACCTAAATGTTCGCCGACTGTTTTATCCTCAAATTTGGGCCATAATACACCTGGCGTATCAAGTAGTTCGAGTTCTTTATCTATGGTAAACCACTGATTACCGCGTGTAACACCGGGTCGATTTTCTACCTTTGCGCGACCGCCGCCTGCAATACGGTTAATAAATGATGATTTACCAACGTTTGGAATACCCACCACCATAACACGCAAGGGTTTGCCAACCATACCTTTTTCGCGGTATGCCGCAAGTTTATCTGCTAAAACGGTTTTTACAGTATCTTTAAATACATTTATGCCTTTACCGTTTTTACAATCAATCGGTATCGCGTATATACCTTGTTTTTTATAATGTTCAATCCAGTCTTTTGTAGCGGTGGGATCGGCCATATCACATTTATTAAGAAGTATAAGATGTGGCTTATCACCAATAATTTCTTTTAATTCTGGATTGCGACTACTTACAGGAATACGCGCGTCGACAATCTCGGCAACAGCGTCAATAAGTTTTAACTGCTCGCCAATTTTACGGCGAGTTTTTGCCATGTGACCGGGAAACCATTGAATTGTTTGTGTATTATCAATCATCGGTTTCACCTATTTTACCTATTTTGTTAAACGGAAATACCCTATACACAGCGTGACCTAATATATATCGTGTATCTACCATACCGTATTCACCTATTCGAGAATCTCGGCTGTCCATAGAATCGTTACGGTTATCGCCCAATACAAAAACGCATCCTTCATCAACCGTTACGGGAAATTCAACGTCATATTTTCTGTTGGTTGGTGTTCGCGCATATGGCTCATCCAATTCAATACCATCTACATAAACTACACCCTTTTCAAAATCTATATCAACA
>JAZNLE010000045.1:0-7460 GCA_045578885.1 Acutalibacteraceae bacterium
GAACACAAGCGTACCGACACCCTGTCTAAACTTTTAGGCGGGGATTTTGCCGTGCTTACTTTATCTTTAGATTCGGCTTTGCAATACACCATTTCACCCAACGTTTTAAAGGCTTCGTGCTTCACCCTTAAAAGCGGTGACAGTATTACAATAAACGATTTAATTACTAAGCTTTTGGATAGCGGTTATGTTCGCCAAGAAATTTGCGACGGTGTGGGTACATTCTCACACCGAGGCGGTATTTTTGATATCTACCCCACCGCGAGCAATACCCCTTACCGCCTCGAATTCTGGGGTGACGAGATTGACACAATCTCCCCCTTTGACACCGAAACACAGCGCAGAAGTGATGCAGTCGACAGCATCGAAATAACCCCCGCTTGCGAGGTTTTGTATAACCCGACTGAGCTTTTAGAGAAGTTGGAAAATTTAAGCGGTGACAAAAAACTTACCGCAAACCAAAAAAAACGCATTTATGCCGATATTGGTGCTTTGGAAAACGGAATCTCGGTCCTTCCCGACCGCTATTTGCCTCTTATTTTCCCCGAAAACAACACCGTTTTCGAATACTTGAAAGATGCTTTGATTATTTTAGCCGACTCGGGCAATATGAAAGAGCGTTTTTTGAGCATCGAAACCCAGACCGCCGCCGATACCGAAAACTTTTTGGAAGAAGGTTTTCTTAACTTCGCCACAGCAAAGCTTTGGCTCTCGAAAGCGGAATTTTTCGGCTTTTGCGAAAACGCAGTAATACTCGAAAACTTCCCCCGAACCTCTTATGAAATAAAAATCAAGGATATTATAAACTTCAACTTCAAGCGCTCAACCGCTTGGAGCGGTGATATAAATGTACTGCTAGAGGATATCGGCTACACCCTAAAAACAGGTGGAAGTGCCGTGATTTTAGCGGGTGAAAACCGCGCTGCAAGGGTGCTGACTTCGGCTTTGCAGGACAAGGGCATCAATGCCGTTTTCAGCGAAAATCCGTCCTATAAAAAAGGGCTTGTAACAGTAAGTCTCGGCGGACTGTCGTCTGGCTTTGAAATTCCAAGCCAGAACTTTATCCTCGTCACCCACCGCTATATCGCAGGCGAGAAAAAGATTAAAAAACGCCACCACAAAAAAGGACAGGAAATCGGCTCACTCGACAGCCTTAAAAAAGGCGATTATGTGGTCCACGAAACCCACGGTATCGGTATTTTCGACGGAATAAATCGCATCACCAACGATAGAGTAACCAAAGATTACATCAAGATAAAATACGCCAAGAGTGATGTTTTGTATGTACCTGTAACACAGCTTGATTTGGTGTCAAGATATATTGGTTCGGCAAATGACGGCGCGCTTAAAATCAACCGTTTAGGCGGTAGCGAATGGTTGAAAACGAGAAAGCGTGTCAAAGCCGCCGTGCGCGATATGGCAAAGCAGTTGACCGCCCTCTATGCCAAGCGTATGGCAATAAAGGGCTATGCCTTTTCACCCGATACCGATTTGCAAAATGACTTTGAACGACGCTTCGAGTATGAGGAAACCGAAGACCAACTACGGTGTATTAACGAAATCAAGGGGGATATGGAACGCGAAGTACCGATGGACCGTCTGCTTTGCGGAGATGTCGGCTTCGGCAAAACAGAGGGTGCACTTCGCGCCGCTTTCAAGTGCATAAGCAAGGGTAAACAGTGCGCACTTTTAGTGCCGACGACCATTCTCGCAATGCAACACTATAACACTATTATCCGCCGTTTCGGTGAAATGCCCGTAACTGTAAAACTACTCAACCGCTTTGTAACACCAAAACAGCAACAAAAAATTATAACCGATTTGAAATGCGGTAGAGTTGATATGGTAGTCGGCACCCACCGACTGATATCAAACGATGTCAAATTCAAGGACTTGGGGCTTGTAATTATCGACGAGGAACAGCGTTTCGGTGTGGCGCAAAAGGAAAAACTTAAAGAAGAATACCCAAATGTCGATATCCTCACCCTTTCGGCAACACCAATTCCACGCACACTCAATATGGCAATGTCGGGACTAAGGGATATGTCTTCTATTGACGAAGCCCCAGGTGACCGCCACCCTGTGCAGACCTATGTTCTCGAATACAACCTAGGTGTTATTACCGATGCGATAAATAAAGAAATCCGCCGAGGCGGACAGGTTTATTATCTTCATAACCGCGTTGACACAATCGAGCGGTGCGCTTTAAAACTAAAACAGAAGCTCCCCGATATAAATATCGGCGTAGCGCACGGCAAAATGACCGAGCAAGAGCTATCAAGCGTTTGGAAACAACTCCTCGAACATGAAATCGACCTGCTTGTCTGCACCACCATCATTGAAACAGGTGTCGATGTCCCCAACGCGAATACACTTATAATCGAAGAAGCCGATAAAATGGGGCTTTCGCAGTTGCATCAGTTACGCGGCAGAGTCGGGCGTTCGCCAAGACGCGCTTATGCCTACTTCTGCTTCACCCAAAACAAACAGCTTTCAGATATCGCTTCCAAAAGACTTGAAGCAATACGCGAGTTTACCGAATTCGGCTCTGGCTTCCGTATTGCTATGCGCGACCTAGAAATAAGGGGTGCGGGCAGTATTCTCGGCGGTGAACAGCATGGTAATATGGAATCTGTGGGATATGATATGTACCTTAAACTCTTATCCGAAGCCGTGAACGAAGAAAACGGCATCGAAGTTCCCGAAGACAACCCCTGCACTATCGATCTCAATGTTTCGGCGCATATCCCTGAAAGCTATATCTCTTCTCTCCCCGCCCGTCTTGGCATCTACAAGCGTATTGCTGCTATCAGAAACCGTGACGATGTCAGCGATGTTATCGACGAGCTTTGCGACCGCTTCGGTGAACCGCCACAGGCGGTTATGGGACTTATCGATATAGCACTTCTTCGCAGTAAAGCCTTTGAGGCAGATATCACCGAAATCACCCAAAAAGGCAATACTGTTGTGCTTAATATAAACTCAATAAAGCCCGAAGTTATGACAAAGTTATCTTCTGCTTTCGGCAACAGATTTTTGCTTACAGCCACAGGAAAACCCGCCTATACCGTAAGGCTAGATAAGACTCAGAAAATCACCGACTTTATCAAAGAACTCGGTAATATTTTGTAACAAAAAATTTTTATGGACTTTCACAAAGTTTTGTTATATAATTGATGTATTAAATGTAAATAACACGGAGGACTAAAAATGAACACTTTGAAAAAAATCATTGCGGTCGTTTTGGTTTGCCTTATGGCATTTACCGTAATCGGCTGTCACCCCAAGGATGAAATTGCCGTTACAATCGACGGTCACGAATACACATCCGCTTATTATATGTGCGCTCTTATCAATGCATATATGGAAGGTCAGAACGAGGTTTATAACAACCTTTCCGAAGAAGAGACTTCTTCTGAAGAATCAATCGACTTCCTTTCAAAAAAAATCGATAAAAAATCTTTCTCCGACTGGGTTAAGGATCGCGCAATCGAAACCTTGAAAGAAATTTCAGTCTACAAGTCCCTTTGTCGCGACAATAAGGTTGAAATGACTGACGAAGAAAAAGCAAATGCCGAATATATGGCTTCGTTCTACTGGTCAAACTATGGTTATTCAACTATATTTGAGCCCAACGGCGTATCACAGCAAACCTATACCAACTATATGACCGACGGCAGTTATTCGGAGCTTTATTTCAAATACCTTTACGGCAAAGACGGTAAAGAAGAAATCAAGGCAAAGAAGATTAAAGAAAAGCTTTATAGCGATTTCCAATTGGCAAATATTCTTGAAGTAACATTCTCTGAAGAAACCGATAAGGAAAAGAAAGAAATAGGCAAAAAGTTTGAAGACTATGCCGAAAAGATCGATGCTGGTAAAATGACCTTTGAAGAAGCTTATGCCGATTATAACAAGGAAGAAGACCACAAACACGAAGAAACCAAAGACGGTCCTAAAGACCCCCATGCAGAAGTTATCGGCAAAGACGGTACAGGCTATGAGCACGCCTATTACGACGAAATAAAGAAAATGAAGACAGGCGATGTCAAGCTCATTGAAGACGAAGAAGGCAATGGCTATTGTCTCGTTATAAAACAGGATATCGAGGCTGATAAATATTATCTCGAAGATATGGATTTAACCATCCGTCACCTCTTAAAAGACGAAGAATACTATGAAGACCAATCTGAAGCTGCTAAAAAACTCGAAGCCGAAATTAACAAATACGCTGTAAATCAGTTCAAGGTTAAGAACATAAAAGAACCCCAATACTAATACAAATAGAGAACTCCCGTAGCTGTTGCTACGGGAGTTCTTATGTTTGGTTATTACCTATTTTAAATAAAACAATAGATTATTATTTTTCATCTGAACGGCATAATAACAAGATACCGCCAATAAGACTTACAAATAACAAAGCGCAAACTTTAAGTCCTGTACCAACAGGTTCGCCACGCTTCATTTTATTACAAGCAGAAATGGTAATTGGCAAACACCAAGCAAGAGGTAGAAGCATCCAACCTTGTGCAATACATCCTATAATCAAAAAGATTTTACTTGCTACAGCTAAACCGTCATCGCCGCCTTTAGCAACTGCATTTTCTTGAGCAACACTGCAACCGCAACCAGGACAAATAACAGCCTCGTCCATTATTTCTTTTCCGCATTTTTGACAAAATTTCATAAAAACTCCTCCTAAATAGTTTTTTCGCCGTAATTCGACGTAATTATTATAATTTATTTATAAAATTTTGTCAACATTCTTATTACTTCAAAATACTTTTAAGTTTAAGTAAAATCTTCTTTTCTGCGCGAGATACCTGCACCTGCGACATATTAAGTATTTCTGCGGTTTTGCTTTGTGTCATGCCGCCGTAATAACGGCACTTTACAATTTTCACCTCTTCTTTTGTAAGGCGCTCAAATGCGTTGTCGAGCAAAATACGGTCGAATATTTTATCCTCAAAGGATACTGTCGGCAGGTCAGTTTCGGTGATGCCGTCGTCACTTTCCACCGTAAGTGATACAGGTGCCTGCCCTGCGCACAGCGCCTCGGTCACCTCTTCTGCGCTCACATTAAGTCTTTTTGCTATCTCCGAAACAGTCGGCTCTCGGCAAAGCTCTTGCTCTAAAATCTGCTTTTGTCTTGTTATTTTTAAATGCAGTTCTTTTACACTTCTTGAAACCTTCACTGCTCCCCCGTCACGAAAAAGCCGCCTAACTTCGCCCATTATAACAGGTACGGCATAGGTCGAAAAAGCAAAACCTTTTGACTCGTCAAAAGCATCGACCGCCTTTATAAGACCTATGCACCCTGCTTGATACAAATCGTCATACTCAATTCCGCGCCCTATAAAACGGCGACAGAGCGAATGGACAAGCGGTAGATTCTTTTCTATAACTTCTTCACGCTTTTGCTTGGTTTCAACCATTTACACTAAAACGCTGACTAATTTTCTTGGTCATAATAATGCTCGTACCTTTACCTAAAGCCGAGCGCACCTTAACAGAGTCCATAAATGACATCATTACCGCAAAGCCAAGACCTGCACGCTCTCCGCCAACGGTGGTAAAAAGGGGCTCCATCGCTTTTTCAATATTTTCAATTCCCTTGCCCTTATCCCGAATTTTAATCTTAATAATATTCGGTTCAATAAGCTCTGCCGATATGTAAATCTTACCTATTCCGCTGTCATACGCGTGAACAATGCAGTTTGTCACCGCTTCGGAAACCGCGGTTTTGATATCGCTGATTTCCTCGAGCGTCGGGTCCAACTGCGAAGCAAAAGCTGAAACGGTAGCCCGCGCAAAGCTTTCATTCGAAGAACGCGATAAAAGTGTCATATTAAAGCTATTATTTATCATTATTCTGTCCGCCTTCCAATTTTGCTAATTTTTCTATTCCCGCAAGCTTCATAACCTTATATATATTCGGCGGTGCACCGTTTATATGAAGCGCTGCACCTGTTTTTCGCAGATTACGGTATCTTCCCATAACAAGACCTATTCCCGAACTATCCATAAACGAAATTCCCGAAAAATCGAGCACTAAAAGTGTCGGCATATTAAGTTCTATCGCGGTGTCTATTGCCTCGCGCATCTGCTTGGCGGTGTGGTGGTCGAGTTCCCCCGACAGATACGCCGTCACAACCTCGCCCGTCACATTGATTTCTACTGACATTTTTCACCCTCCAAAATAAAAATAGGACAAACCCTTATTGTAGTATAAAGGTTTGTCCTTAAAAAATTTGTCGTTATTTGGTTAGTTGTAAAAATTTTTTAGTTTTTCTCTCATAGCCGAGGCAAGATAGAGCGAACCGAAAGCAAAAACCACATCTTCATCCTTAACTTTTCGTATCGCTTCGTCATAACTTTTAGCAGTATCAGTCGGGCAGTATTTTTCCGCCATAATTTTCAACTCTTGCGTTTTTAAAGCGCGCGGAAAATTTTCAACCTCGACCGCAACAGTGCGTTTACAAAAAGGCAAAGTCTTCCTTAAAACCTCCCTACAGTCCTTGTCCTTGCACATACCGATAATCGCGGTGATTTTGCCCTCATATTTCTCCATCATTCGCGAAAGCACATCTGCACCGTCGGGATTGTGAGCGCCGTCAAGAATGACAATCGGCTTTTTCGATATAACTTCCATACGGGCAGGAAACTGTGTATTGGCTATTCCCTTTTGTATTGTCGGTATATCCACTCCGCAAACAAGTGCCGTTTCAATCGCCAAAAGCGAATTTTCAACCTGATATTGCCCTGCAAGTGAGGTTTTATATTCTGTGTCTTTGTAAATATATTCATTACCGAAGATATCACTTTTCAGAACCTCAAGCTTTTCTTTTTCGGGTATTATCGGGTTATATTCCGCCAAAATTCCCATTGCTTCTTTGGGTTGGTTAAAGCTTGTAACCACAGGACAGTCTTTGATAATTCCGCATTTCTCACGGGTGATTTGCTCAATAGTATCCCCCAATATCGCGGTATGGTCAAATCCGATTTTTGTTATTACATCCGCCATAACATTAGTAAGGCAGTTAGTCGCGTCTAGTCTTCCGCCGAGCCCTGTTTCAATTATTGCAATATCGCATCTCTGTTCACTAAAGTAAAGGAAAGCCATAGCAGTTATAAATTCAAACTCGGTAAGTTCTATTTTTGTATCTATAACCTTTTGCGAGAGTCTTACAAGCTCGTCTTCGGGGATAAACTCACCGTTTATCTGTATCCGCTCGCGAAAATCAATAATAAAGGGCGAAATAAAAAGCCCTGTCTTCTTACGCGCAGTTTTAAAAATACTATGAAGCATAGCCGATACCGAGCCTTTGCCGTTAGTACCTGCTATATGAATTGCGCTAAAATTATTCTGCGGATTGCCGAGCTTTTCCAACACCGCCTTTATTCTTTGAAGTGTTGGCGGTAGAGAAAAATTACCCAAGGAATGAATATAATTTAAAGTT
>JAZNLE010000046.1:0-2583 GCA_045578885.1 Acutalibacteraceae bacterium
CAAGGGAATGGTTCTGTGTCTTGCTGTCTTTTTACGTTAAAAATTGAAAAACCTTACGGAAAACCACAAGCTTATTCCCTACAAAAGAAATATAATTTATATTAATAAAGCACCCGAACATCAGGCTCAGCTACTTTGCTATTTATTCTTCTATTGTGATGGTTTCGCCAGATTTTACGGTATAAGTTTTTCCGTCAATCTCAAGCCAGATATCTTTGAGTGTAGGGTTGTAAATTGTGGTTTCGTCAGCGCTGTAAATTAAGGAATTGTAAGCCGTAACATACTCATAAATTTCCATATTTGTAGCGCACCAGATATCGTCCTGAGAAGAAATCATTTGACAAATCTTTTCAAGGCGGTCCCAGTTGTTATTGCTGTCAAATTCGTAAGTATGTCCCCAAACGTATAAAAGGCGGGGCATACCCCAAGCGTGACCGTTTGGTACTTTAAGATTAACGAATTTTTCAACATATTCCAAAGCGTGCGGCCCTTGGTGATGTGTGTTAGGCATCCAAGCGTGCCAATCTGTAGGCAGGTAAAAATCGTCATTATCACCGAATAATGTACGCGAATATACAATATCCAATTCTTTGAGATAATTTTTGATTTGCTCGTAAGAATTGCCGCCAGCCATAACCATAATACCTGACCAGGCATAAGCCATACCACGAACAATTTGACCGAACTCTTTTTCAAGCTCAAGTCGGCAATTGAGTATATCTTGAATACCGCCGATAGCCCTTTGAAGTCCGTTGGCGCGGTGTTCAGCGCCGTGAACCGCGATTTCGTGTCCACGGTCGATGATATATTTCTTAATTTCTTCTTTGGTAAGGATTTTTTCCTTGCCGATATCACGGCTTATGATGTTAAAGGTGGATTTAATACCGTGCTTTGTTATAACATCGGAAAAGCGTTTGTCTTGCGCCCAACCGTCGTCATAACTCATTGTAAAAGCCTTTGGCTTTCCATCGGGGAAACGCAAATGTCTGTGAAGCATATAAACACTCCTAAAAGTTTTTAGATAAGCTCAGGTGCGCCTATATCTGGGTTGGCAACTCGTACTCTGCCTTTTACTATAC
The DNA here is from genome assembly GCA_045578885.1 of Acutalibacteraceae bacterium. Taxonomy (GTDB): domain Bacteria; phylum Bacillota; class Clostridia; order Oscillospirales; family Acutalibacteraceae; genus UBA737. Next base: position 1,080 of record JAZNLE010000046.1, read on the forward strand.
CGCTAAAACGGAAGCAGTCAAATACGGGCTGTAAGAAATCTTCATTTTTGAATGCAAAGTTGAAGCATTCGTCACGAAGTTCGTTTGCTTTCTCATACTCACCGTCGATACGCGCAACAATTGATTTAGCAAGTAAGGTGTAGATTTGGCGGTGTAAATCGAGATAACGCCAAGAATCGTGCTCACATGGGTTGGTGTTTACAAAGTGTTGCGAAATTATTGGTTCGAAATCGTCCATTGTCTTAAGCGCTTTTTTCATTTTTGCCCTAAGAACAGCAACATCTTCTGATTTATCGGCTTCTTTGTCAATAACATCGTGACCCGAAGCCTCGTCCTTAATAAGCGCTAAATCAAAGCAATCCGAAAGGGTGGAGAAGTATTCCATAAGTGGAATTGCAGCCCCTTGTCCAAATGAACCGTTGTAAAGCCTTTCGCGAATTTTATCAAAGTCGGCATTCTTGTTCCACATGGTTTTCGACATTGTGGTCATACCAATAGAGGTTGGGAATGTGTTTCTTTGAAGTTGACAGGTGGTAATACCCTTAAGTCCTAACGATTCAAAGTTTTTAAGATCTTCGTTAATAGTCTTAGCAATACCTTCACCACCGGCTTCGAGTACTTGGTCCCACATAAGATGGTAATCATAATCTATCCAATCGCCGTCAAATTCTTTTTGCCATTCATAAAGGAATGAAAGATTTTCGTCAATGTCGTAAGATTTGTGGTAGCCGTTAACTTTGTATTCGGGAGCAGTAAGTCTTTGGTGACCGTTTGGGAAAGACTTTGTATATGTACGGGTAATAGGAGCAAATGTCATAGCAAGGCATTCTTTATTGCGAAGTTTTTCTTGGATTGGCGGCCACAAGGTATTAAGAAAAGCAATAGGAACAATCTTTTTAGTAATACCGTTTGCTTTCATGCGGTCGGTTACTTCGTTAATGATATTTACATAAGCGTCTGAATAGCGGAACTTTGTGCAATCGGCACATTCACAGGTATTGTTGAGCGCGTCAGCAAGCCAGAAGTGAAGTACATCAACTTCAGGGTGCTCGTTAAAGTATTTAATAACTGCGTCAGCAATTGTTTCAATAACGCGAGGACGGGTAAAACAAAGCTGATTAAAGTAGAAGCCATTTTTATCAACTTCACGCTTGCCGTCTTTTTCAGCGCAAATATCAACATACCATTCGGGTGCTTCTTTCGGTCTTTTTGCGGGGTCATCAGGAATGCCGAAGGGGAAAGAATGCCAGCCGTGACCTATACGGTGGAATAAAAGACCGCGCTTGTGAATTTCTTTATCAAGTTCAAGCATAAAGTCATCAACCATTTCATAGCTGAATTCTTCAGACTCTTTAAATGGGTTATTGGTATGCCAGTACCAGCTTTTAAAGAAGGTATAAGCGTTTTCAAACTGAACAAAATATCCGTTGAAACCAACCTTTGCGATATAATCAACCATATCGATTACATTTTTGAAGCTTATAGCACCTTCAATACACATTGT
>JAZNLE010000047.1:0-2245 GCA_045578885.1 Acutalibacteraceae bacterium
AAAATTTCAAGCCCGTGGTCAACCGCCAAATAGGTGTTAGCCAAGGTTTGCGCCTCGATACCCTGCGAAGCGTCAACTATAAGCACCGCGCCCTCGCACGCCGCCAAAGAACGTGAAACCTCGTAGTTAAAGTCGACATGACCTGGGGTGTCGATTAAATTAAGCTCATATCTTTCACCGTCTTTAGCATCATAATAAAGGGTAACCGCGTGAGCCTTAATAGTAATACCGCGTTCGCGCTCTAAGTCCATACTGTCGAGTATCTGTTCTTCCATATCTCTGCTCGCTACCGACTGGGTATGCTCGAGCAGTCGGTCAGCCAAGGTAGACTTGCCATGGTCGATATGTGCTACAATACAAAAATTTCTGATTTTATCAAGCGGAAATGACACTTACATTTCTCCTTATAATTAAATATAATATATTCTATCATATTTTTATTCAATTTACAAATAATTTATTTAAAATTTACAAAGTAATTTTCTTGACAATGATATGATAGCGTGGTAAAATATATAAGGTTAAATTAAATCTTTAAACACGGTGCTGTGACGCCGGCAAGATTGTTATATGGTTTAAGTATAATCTCCCAAGGGATTATACTGTTTATTGTCATATACACCTTGCCTAATGGCAGGGTGTTTTTTAAAAGAAGAAAGGTGGAAAGGCTAATGAAAAGCGTAATCAAAAATGCTAAAGTTTATGAAAACGGCACATTTGTTTCTAAAGACTTTCCGCTCGAGATTAGCGGTAGTGTTTCCAATTTCGATAATTTATTTGTCTTCCCGGCTTTTTGTGACGTTCATGTTCACTTAAGAGAGCCGGGTTTTTCGTATAAAGAGACAGTTAAAAGCGGAACTTTAGCTTGTGCTCGTGGCGGATATACCGACGTCTGCTCGATGCCAAACCTCAACCCTGTACCCGATAGTAAAGAGCATTTACAAACGCAACTTGACATTATAGAAAAAGATGCGGTAATAAATGTTCACCCCTACGCTTCGATTACTGTAGGGCAATTAGGTGAAGAACTTTCCGACTTTGAAAACCTGAAACACGCTTTCGCCTTTTCGGACGACGGCAGGGGTGTTCAATCGGAGGATATGATGCGAAAAGCGATGCTAAAAGCCAAAGCGCTCGACAAAATAATCGTCGCCCACTGCGAAGACAACAGTCTATTACACGGCGGATATATTCACGACGGCGAGTACGCAAAACTGCACGGCCACAATGGTATTTGTAGCGAAAGCGAATGGAAGCCGATTGAAAGGGATATTAAACTCGCAAAGGAATCAGGTTGTAAATACCATGTGTGTCACATTTCCTGCAAAGAGAGTGTTGAACTTATAAGACAGGCCAAGGCAGATGGTGTTGACATAACCTGCGAAACCGCTCCCCACTATTTAGTGCTCACCGATATGGACCTTAAAGAAGAGGGCAGATTTAAAATGAACCCCCCGCTTCGAAGCGAAGAGGACAGGCTCGCTCTTATTGAAGGCATTAAAGACGGCACGATTGATATGATTGCTACCGACCACGCGCCCCACAGCGCCGAAGAAAAGGCAAAAGGTCTCAAACAAAGTGCCTTTGGTATAGTCGGTATAGAAACCGCTTTCCCTGTTATGTATACTCACCTTGTTAAAAAAGGTATAATAACCTTAGAAAAGCTGATTGAAATTATGGCTATAACCCCACGAAAGCGTTTTGGATTAGAGCAAAACGCCTAGACCGTGTGGGATTTAGATAAAAAATTCACCGTAAACCCCGACGAATTTTTATCAATGGGAAAAGCGACACCCTTCCAGAACTGCGAGCTTTACGGCGAAAACAAACTAACAGTACAAAATAATGCAATCAAATATATTAAGGAGTAAAAGTTATGGCAAAGAGAAAAGACTTAAAAAAGATTTTAATTATAGGCTCAGGTCCTATCGTTATAGGTCAGGCGGCTGAGTTTGACTATGCGGGCACACAGGCTTGCCTTGCTCTCAAAGAAGAGGGCTATGAGGTTGTGCTTTGCAACTCTAACCCTGCCACAATTATGACCGACACCACCATTGCCGACAAGGTTTATATGGAGCCGTTGACACTTGAATTTGTGGCAAAAGTTATTCGCTATGAAAGACCTGATGCAATAGTTCCCGGTATCGGCGGACAGACAGGCCTTAACCTTGCTATGCAACTCGAAGAAAAAGGCATTTTGAAGGAATGCGGCGTTGAACTTTTGGGTACAAGCAGTAAGAGTATT
>JAZNLE010000048.1:0-4337 GCA_045578885.1 Acutalibacteraceae bacterium
CTAACATCGGTGTAAATTCGGTCACCGATTACCGCAGTTTCCTTTGGGTTGTAGCCATACTGCTCCATAGCGAGCTGTGGCATAAGCGGTTCGGGTTTGCCTATAAATATCGGTCTTTTGCCCGTAGCGTTAAAAATCATAGCGCAAATACTTCCACAATCGGGCACACTTCCCCATTCTGTCGGGCAAACATAGTCAGGGTTAGTTGCAATATAAGGGATATCACGGGTTGTGAGCATAAAGGACACATCCCAAAGCTTTTTATAATTAAGCTCGGTATCATAGCCCATAACAATACAATCGGTATCGTCGGTATTTTCGGTAATAACGAAGCCCTCACTTGCAAGTTCGTCCTTTAGCGACTGCGTTCCGCACACATAAAGCTTTGCATTCTTATGATGCTTTTTAAGATAATAAGCAGTCGCTTGCGAAGAGGTTATAAAATCTTCTTTAGTGGCTTTAATACCAAGTTTTGCGAGTTTTTCGATATATGCCGAAACGCTCTTTGAAGAGTTATTTGTCATAAACATATATCTCTTGCCTTTGTTTTTGATTTCTTGCAATAATTCTATTGTAAAATCAAAAAGTCTGTCGCCAAGATAGAGCGTTCCGTCCATATCAAACAAGAAAAGTTTTATGTTTTCAAACATTAAATTCTTGCAACTCCTGTTTCTTTTGCAGTCTTAACAACCGCTTTTGCAACAACCTCTGCAACTCGTTTGTCGAGTGCGGTTGCGATAATATTTTCTTCGCTGATTTCGTCGTCAGGAATGAGAGAAGCCAAAGCGTAAGAGGTGGCAACCTTCATTTCTTCGTTAATGCAGGTTGCTCTGCAGTCAAGCGCACCGCGGAAAATACCAGGGAAAGCGAGAACATTGTTAATCTGGTTCGGAAAGTCTGAACGGCCTGTACCAACAACGCGAGCGCCTGCTTTCTTAGCAATGTCAGGCATAATTTCAGGGGTGGGGTTAGCCATCGGGAACATTATGGCATCCTTTGCCATAGATTTAACCATCTCTTCATTTACAAGGTTTGGAGCGGATACACCGATAAATACATCTGCACCGCAAAGCGCATCAGCAAGGTTGCCTTTTTTATGCTCAAGGTTAGTAACCTTTGATATTTCTTCTTGGGCGGGGTTATTATTTTCGTCACCCTCGCAAATAATACCAAAGCGGTCGCAGAAGGTGAGGTTTTTAACACCCATATTCATAAGGTGCTTACCGATAGCAATACCTGCCGAACCCGCGCCGTTGATAACAACCTTTACTTCGCCTATCTGTTTCTTAACAAGTTTTAGAGCGTTGATTAAAGCGGCGGCAACAACTATTGCCGTACCGTGTTGGTCGTCATGAAAAATCGGAATATCGCAGATTTCTTTAAGTTTTCTTTCAATCTCAAAGCAACGAGGAGCCGAAATATCTTCAAGATTTATACCGCCAAAGCTACCTGAAAGCAAGTAGATTGTACGAACGATTTCATCAACATCTTTTGACTTAATGCAAAGCGGAAAAGCATCAACATCGGCAAATTCTTTAAATAAAGCGCACTTGCCTTCCATTACGGGCATACCTGCTTCGGGGCCTATGTCACCAAGACCTAAAACCGCAGTACCGTCGGTTACAACCGCAACCAAGTTTGAACGGCGGGTTAATTCGTAAGATTTGTTAATGTCCTTATTGATTTCAAGGCAGGGCTCTGCAACACCTGGGGTGTATGCCAAGGATAAATCCTCGCGTGTGTTTATAGTAGCGCGCGAGATAACTTCTATCTTACCTTGCCATTCATAATGCTTTTTTAATGATTCTTGTCTTATATCCATTTTTAGTCCTCCCAAGGAAATTTATACTGTGTTAACCTTAATTCATCACGAATTTCGGTAATTTCTTTTTGCACTGATTCATTTATCGGAACACCGCTCTCGCGAGCAATACCGATTTCATATTCTTTTTCGCCTGCGGTGTAGATACGCTCGGCTTCGGGTGCTTTCTTGGAGGCACGCATACTGCGGCAGATATCACCTGCTTTTTTACGAGCAATATCTTCACCCATAAAATGATTTGTATCAATAGCGATAAACCAATGACCTAACTGATAGGGACGGATATTACCGTTTTCGTCTTTACCGTCAAGATCCTTACCGTAAGCGCCGTCCTGTAAGATTGAAGAGAAGAACTCAACCGCCAAAGCAAAGCCGTAACCCTTGTATCCGCCCAAAGCTTCACCGATACCGCCTAAAGTTGTGAGAGCCGCTGTACCGCCGCGGATTTTCTTTAAAGCCACACCTGCATCACCCTCAACAGCATTACCATCGGTATCAATAATAGTACCTGGGTGAACATCTTCGCCGATTCTTTCGTAATATTCAACCTTACCGTTTTGGGTAATAGAGGTTGCACAGTCGAAGTTAAAATCAAAGGCTTCGTCGGTGGGAACGCCGATTGTGAACGGGTTTGTACCAAACATACCCTCAACACCATGAGTGGGGGCAACTGACGGACGAGCATTTGTACCTGTCATACCGATACAGCCTGCTTTTGTAGCCATTGTGGTGTAATAACCTGCAATACCGTAGTGGCAGGAATTACGAACAACAACCATACCCATACCGTATTTTTTAGCCTTTTCGATAGCCATACTCATAGCAGTATGACCGATTACCTGTCCCATACCATGATGTCCGTCAATGACGGCGGTAGTTTCGGTTTCCTTTAAAATTTCAAGCTCGGTTACAGCATTCTGAATACCTGCTTTAATGCGGTCAAGATAAATGGGCTTAAAGCGGTTAACACCGTGAGATTCGATACCGCGTTTATCCGATTCCAAAAGTACATCAGCGCAGATTTCAGCATCCTTTCTCGGTATTCCATAGCCGACAAAAGCGTCCACTACGAAATCGGTTATGGTTTTCCAGTCGACAATTTGGGTTTTGTTCATAACTTTTTCTCCTTATACTTTCCAAAGCTCCTGCTTGCCTGTGGAAACGGCAAAAGCGCCTGCTAACAGAGCATTGGTTATTTCTTGTTTAGTCTCAATGAGTCCACCCGAAATAAGCGGAATACCACCCGATGAAAATCTTTCGGTAATCTTATTTATAACACCTGGCATAATCTCAACAAAATCGGGTTTTGTACCACAAAGCACATCTTCTATGCCCTCTATACCGTGCGAGTCATAAGCGAAAAATCTTTGAACAGTAACAAGGCCTATTTCTCTTGCAAACCTTATAAGGTTGCTTTTGGTACTGATAATACCATCCACACCGAGACCTCCAAGGAACTTGATTCCGCTCTTATCTTTACCGATACCGTCGCACAAATCAATATGGATAAATATAAATTTCCCGTTTTTCTTTGCGGTTTTAATCCTCTCGGCCACAGTCGAAATATCACAGCCTAAAAGAAATATAACCTGTGACGGCGACTCTATCGCATCGTCGAAAAAACGCTCTCTCACCGCCGCAATAACGGGGGACATTTCCAATCGAGAAATAATCTCATTTTTCACTTTTTCTACCCACCTAAATAAAAATAGCAAAAGAACGCTTTTTCCATTCTTTTGCTATTCTCTAAATCTCTGCTAATATTATACCAAACAAATTTTAGCTTGTCAACCGAAAATTAACACTGTTTCATAAGTCTTATATAAAATTCAACCGCTTTGTGAATAGTTTCCACTGGAATGCGCTCATTATTGCCGTGGATGGTAGCTCTCTCTTCGGTCGAAAGCGCCATCGCAGAAAAGCGGTAAACCTTGTCGGATATTCTTCCGTAATGACGGCTATCTGAACACTGTACCATAAGATAAGGTGAAACTATTGTGCCCTGCCAAGTTGATGCCACCGCAGTAGCCACTTTATTGTAGGCTTCGCAATTAGTTTCGGATATACGACTAGGATTCATTCCGCCAAGCGCTGTTATTTCAATATTTTCATCATCGACTGTTTTTTTCAAGTATTCAAGCGCACTTTCGATTGTATCACACGGGTTAAGACGCAAATTAGAAACAAGTGTAGCTTCTGGTGGGATCACATTAAATGCGTCACTTCCGCTTGACTTTGTAAAAGCAACGGTTGTTCGCATAAGCGCGTTCATTTCACCGCCCCTAATTTTACAAAGTAAATTAAGCACAGGTGAAAACAACCAAAGGTTCGAAAAAATAAGTTTATACACAAAAGACGAGTATCTACCAAGTGTATCAAACATTTCTTTTACAGGCTTTGTGATATGCATCTTAAATGGGTTTTCCTCCAATTTGCAACAAGCCTCTGCTAAAGTTGGTATCGGTGAATTGGGTTTAGGTGCCGATGCATGACCACCTTGCGAAACGGCTTTATA
>JAZNLE010000049.1:0-23474 GCA_045578885.1 Acutalibacteraceae bacterium
CCTTTGAAAGTAAGGTTTTAACCTTCATTTCGGCGCGGGGGCTTGTGTATGGCGGACTTGCGAAATGTATCGCATTAAGTCTAAGACCGCGTTTTGCCATGGTCCATGCGGCAACAGGGCTGTCGATACCGCCTGAAATCAAGATAGAAGCGGTGCCTGCAGTTCCTACGGGAAGACCGCCTGCGCCTTGAATCTGTTCTGCGCGGACATAGGCATTAGTATCGCGTATCTCGACAAAAACCGTTATATCGGGGTTGTGAACATCAACCTTTAAGTGATGATATTTCGACAAAAGCACACCGCCGACTTCTCGGCAGATTTCGGGAGAAGTCAAGGGGAAACGCTTATCAGCGCGCTTGGCTTCGACCTTAAAGGTTCTAACTCTTTCGAGCGGTTCTTTTAGATATTCTACCGATTTTTCGAGAATATCTGTCATATCCTTTTCGCAGACACAAGCACGGCTGAAGCCTGCGATACCGAAAATCAGTTTAACTCTCTCGAGTGCTTCCTCGAAGTCGAAACTTTCGTCTTTCGGTTCAAGGTAAATAGCTGACTGCGCTTTCTTTATTGTAATTTCGCCAAGGCTTTTAAGCCTGCGGCGAATGTTTTTTATTAAAATATCTTCAAAGTTGCAACGGTTAAGCCCTTTAAGAGCTAATTCGCCGTTTTTTATAAGTATAATTTCTTTCATATTATGCCTTTCTTAAACTGTTTGTAGCGTTTTTAAGCTCGGTTATAAGTATATCAATATCTTCCTTGGTGTTAAATCTCGAAAAACTTAAACGCAGGGCCGAATCAATCGCTTTATTATCCTTGCCCATTTCCTTCAAAACATAACTTGTGTTTCCTTTTGAGCAGGCACTTCCGCTCGAAACAAAGATGTCTTTGCGCTCAAGGAAATGCAAAAGCGTTTCGGAGCGGTAGCCGTTTACCGAAATATTCATAACATAAGGCAGAACGTCATTAGACGAATTTATTGTGGCAAGTCCGTTTTCGAGCAAGAGATTTTTTGTGTAATCGTAAAGCTCGCGTTGGGTTTTGAGTTGAGTTTCAAGGTTGGGTAAATCTTCAATTGCACCCTGCAAAGCGCAGATAAGCGGGACACACTCTGTTCCCGAGCGCATACCGTTTTCCTGACCGCCACCCAATAAAAATGGTGCGATATGTGTTTTCTGCGAGCAGTATAAAAAGCCGATACCCTTTGGTGCGTGGATTTTGTGACCGCTCGCCGAGAGCATATCAACACCTAAAGTTTTAACATTAAGTGGCATTTTGCCAAAAGCTTGTACCGCATCACAATGGAAAAAAGCATTGGGCGCTTTTTTTCGTGTAAGCGCTACGGCTTCTTTTACAGGCTGTATTGAGCCTGTTTCGTTGTTTACAAGCATAATGCTGACAAGGACTGTCTTTTCGTTAAGCGCGTTTTCAAGGTCGCCAAGAGAAACAACACCTTTTTCGTCAGGTTTTAGGGTTATAATCTCAAAACCGAATTCTTTAAGGCTTTCTGCTGCCTTTAAAACCGAGGGGTGCTCGATAGCGGTTGTGATAATTCGGTTACCGCGGTTTTTACGCCGTAAAGCTGACATTATTGCGGTGTTGTTGGCTTCGGTTCCGCAGGAAGTGAAAATAATCTCCTTTGCCGCTGCGCCGATAGACTTTGCCACGCATTCGCGGGCGTTATCAACCGCGATTTCGGCGTTCATACCGAGTATGTGCAGAGAAGAGGGATTTCCCCAGTTCTTACATACGGCTTTATTCATATATTCAATCGCCTTTTGGCAAGGCTTGGTTGTTGCGCTGTTGTCGAGATAAACGATAAGACTACACCCCATTCTGCATACATAATTATTATACTATATAGGTTCATAAATTTCAACAAGTATCATAAATATTTTTTAAAAGAGTAAATATAAAAGGGTTTTGTTTATGAGTACTGTTTTTTTGTGGCTTGAAAGTTTTATTTCGGGGGTTTTACCGCTTAGCTTTTTATCGGTTTCGGGGGTGGTTTTCACCTTTAAAACACGCGCTTCGCAGATAAGGAATTTCTTTATGGCGATAAGGTTTTCGCTCACCCCTCGCAAGAAGAGTCAAAACGGAATTTCTTCTTTCGGGGCGGTCTGTAATTCTTTGGCCGCAACTGTTGGCACAGGTAATATCGCAGGGGTTGCGGCGGCGATTTCGATAGGCGGTGCAGGCGCGGTTTTCTGGATGTGGGTAAGCGCGCTTTGGAGTATGATAATAAAAGCGCTGGAAATTACAGTGGCGGTGCGGTACCGAAAGCGAGAAAACGGGGCATATGTCGGCGGACCTTTAAGCTATATTAAGGACGGCCTGGGCGGAAAGTTTTGGGTGGTAGTTTTTGCGTTTGTCGGTGTGTTTTCTGCCTTTTGTATGGGCAACATAACCCAGATAAACGCCTGCACTTCTGCTTTGGGCGGAAGTTTCAATGTAAAGCTTGTTGTCGGAGTGGTATTCTGTGTTGTGACGGCTGTTGTGATTTCGGGCGGTGCAAGGAAAATTACCGATTTTACGACAAAGGTTTTACCCTCGATGGCGGTTTTGTATATTCTGCTTTGCTTGGGGGTTATAATAAAAAATATCGCCGTAATAGGCGATGTGTTTTGGTCGATATTACGGGGTGCTTTTTCACCTTCCGCGGTAACAGGCGGAGCGGTAGGTTCGGTTATGGGTTGTGTTGTCACAGGCGCACAAAAGGGAATATTTTCCAACGAGGCAGGGCTTGGAACAGCTGGTATAGTGCACGCTTCGGCGGTTGATGCTAAGACCGAAACCCAAGGGCTTTTCGGCATATTTGAGGTTTTTGTCGATACTCTGCTTATATGCACCCTGACAGCATTGACAATTCTTTCAAGTGGGGTTATTATAGAGTATAACAAGGTATCTTCAAGCGAACTTGTTGTGCAAAGCCTTGCCACAGTTTACGGAAGCTTTTCGGGTATCGCCCTTTCAGTTATGCTCTGCCTTTTCGGTATTTCGAGCGTTATCGGTTGGGCGATATACGGAATACATTTCGCCCGATTTCTTTGGGGTGAAAAGGGTGAGAAAACCTTTAACACTCTCTATCCGCTTTTTTGTGTCGCGGGAGCGGTTATGAATGTCGGCTTTGCTTGGCGGCTAGCTGAATTTTTTAACGGAATAATGCTTTGCATAAACCTTTTTGCAGTGCTCAAATTATCGGATAAGGCTGTTTTGATTTTAAAAGGAGAAAAATATGAAACAAAGGATAGAAAAATTGCAAAACTTTCTCGAAAAGGGTGAAGCTGCGCTGATTTTTGGCGGTTCGAACCGCTTTTATTTCACAAATTTTCACTCTTCGGCTGGGGTTGTTGTAGTAACCCCCGATAAAGCGGTTTTTCTCATAGATTTTCGCTATTTTGAAAAGGCAAAACGAGTAATAAGTGCGGTGGAGGTTGAACTTTGTAACAACACATACAAGCAGCTTTCGTCGATTTTAAGTGAAAATAGTATTAAAAGGGTTTATCTCGAAACAGAAAAGGTGAATTTATCCCTTTTTGCAAGGCTCAAAGAGGCGTTAGACGGAATTGAAATTTCGTCAGAGCGTAAGGTTCAGGATTTTATAGACAGTCTTCGCGCGGTTAAAACCAAAGAGGAAATCGCGTTTATAAAATCTGCGCAAGAGCTTACCGATAAGGCGTTTTCTTACATCTTAGAACGAATTTCAATAGGCAGAACCGAAAAGGAAATCGCGCTGGATTTGGAATTTTTTATAAGGAAAAACGGAGCGGAAGCAGTGGCCTTTGATTTTATTGCCGTTTCGGGTAAAAATTCTTCCTTGCCTCACGGTGTACCAACCGATAAACCGCTTCAAAATGGCGATTTTCTCACGATGGACTTTGGCGCAAAGGTACAGGGTTACTGCTCCGATATGACGCGTACTGTCGCGCTCGGAACCGTTACCGATAAGCAAAAGACGGTTTATGATACCGTTCTTAAATCGCAACTTCTCGCTTTAGGGGGTATAAAGCAGGGAGTGGTTTGTAAAGATATTGACGTGCTTGCGCGAGATTTTATAAATGAGAGCGGTTTTGAAAACTGCTTTGGGCACGGGCTTGGTCACGGCGTGGGTATAGATATTCACGAAAACCCGAGCTTTAATACACGCGATACAACGGTTCTTAAGAGCGGAATGGTGCTTACAGTAGAGCCTGGTATTTATCTTGAAAATGAGTTCGGTGTGAGGATAGAAGATATGGTAGCCGTTACCGATACAGGCTACGAAAATCTGACAAATAGTTCTAAAGAACTAATTGTTATATAAAAAAGCGAGTGGGATTTCCACTCGCTTTTAAGTTTATTTGGCTTTTAATTTTTGACGGTTGTCTATAGCTTCTTTTAATAAAGTGAAGAGAAGCGCCGAAAGCGGAACGCCCAAAAGTGCGCCTAATATTCCACCAAGACTACCGCCCAAAAGCACAGCGCTTATGACGATAATTCCGGGGAGACCTACTGCTTTTCCGACAATCTTAGGATAAATAAGGTTGCCCTCAATCTGTTGAAGAATGAGAATAAATGCGATAAACAAAAGCGCTTTTATGGGGCTTGTGATTATAATAAGCAGGAAGCCGATAGCAATACCTGTGAATGCGCCCACAATAGGAACCAAAGAGGTCACTGCGATTAAAAGTGAAATAATCAGCGCATTTGGGAAGCGGAAGATAAGCATTCCTATATAACAAAGGGTGCCCAAAATCACGGCTTCTGTAAGCTGACCACCGATAAATTTCGAAAAAGCATCGCTTGCGTGCTCGGCGATGTGGTAAACGGTTTTGGCAATTTTTGCGGGGATAAAGGCGTCTACCGTGCGCTTTACAAATCTACCGATACGCTCTTTTTGAGCCAAAATATAAACCGAAATTACTATACTGAAGACGGTATCATATATACCGCCTGCAACCGACGAGGTGATATCAACCGCGCCGTTTACAATTTTGTTTGAATAGTCGGAGAAGAGCTTTTGAAGAGCTTTCGTAAGTTCCTCAAAATCAAGGTGCAGTGTCGGGATTTTGGTTTCGGGGATGTTGAAATTATTTGCGATACCAACCACCCATTCGCGCGCGTTTGTAAGAAAATCGGGCAGGTTTTTCACAAGATAGAGCACAGTTTCGATAATGTCAGGGATAATAACCAAAACCAAAAGTGAGATTATGCCGAAAGCTAACAGATAGGTAAGCACCAAGCAGAGTGGTCGGCGGGCTTTATTTACAAATTTGTGTTTCGATTTATCCATAAAGGCAAAGACCTTTGTTTCAAGTGCGCGAAGCAGAACATTAAACACAAAAGCTATGCAAAATGCGGCGGTTATGGGGCTTAAAAGGGAATAAACTTTTCCTAAAAAGTCAAATACGCTTTCCATATTAAAAACACCGCAAACAATAATTGCCGAGAAGAATACCACCAACAGCAATTTTTTAATGTTTTTAGAGTTGAGTTCCATATTATTCTCCTGTTTCCTCTTGAGTGTTCCTTGGGCGAACATTGGCATTTGCCGATGCATCAAAGCCTTCGGTACTCTCTTTCATAAATAAAATCTTAATGGTAAGAATTATAAGCTTTATATCCTGAATTATTGAATAGGTTTCAATATAAATAAGGTCCATATTAAGCTTGTCCTTGGGGCTTGTGTTGTACTTGCCGTAAAGCTGTGCATAGCCTGTAATACCACCCTTCACCTTGTGGCGAAGCTCAAATTCGGGATATTCTTTTGAATATTCGTAAACATTTTCAATTCTCTCGGGGCGCGGACCTACAATTGACATATCTCCTTTCAGAACATTGATAAACTGGGGCAGTTCATCAAGTCTGCAAGCGCGTATAATCTTGCCCACTTTAGTGATTCGATCATCGCCCACTTCGGCTTTTTTGGCGCCGTCCTTATCGGCATCAACAATCATTGAACGGAATTTGAGCACATTAAAAATCTTACCGTCCTTGGTGATGCGGTTTTGCTTGAAGAATACAGGGCCGCCATCGTCAAGTTTTATAGCGAGGGCGGCTATCAGCATAAACGGACTGGTTATTATAAGCGCTATTGCGGATATTATAATATCCATTGTGCGCTTGAGTATGCGTTGTTCGGTGGTAAGACCGCGGTTGCGGCTCATAATAACGGGGGTGTCGCCAATCTGGATTTCATAACTGTGGTTTATAATGATATCAGTTATAGCGGGGAGCATATAAATTCGCTTCCCATTTGCATAACAAAAGGCATAAATCTCTTTTTCAAGGTTTTTATCAATATCGCAAATCAGAACCCCGTCATAAGGCAGAATGTAATGCTTAATTTTTTCCATAGTTGCTGAATTAACATTTATGCCTCTTTCGATTTTAAAACGCTCGGGAATAAGACTCATACGGCTTATAAGCTTAAAGCCGGTGGCATCATCGCCGAAAACGGCAACCAGCCGTCTTGCAGGGTAGAGCTTAAAATATACAGTATTAGCGCACATACAACCTATAGACGCTATACCGATTTCAAACAACACACTTACAAACAGTGGCGCTACGGCAACCATTTCACGCGCAATAAGGCTAAGCTCGAGATACATAAAGAAATTTGTGATTAAAATTGAAAGTGAAAAACTGTAAATCAGCTCGTGTATGCGGTAGATGCCTATTTTAAACGCGCCGTAAAGCGAGCAGAAAATGAAAAGCATAACCACAAACGAAAAAATCACAACATAGTTGCCGTTACGGCTGAAAAGCGATGAGGTGTAGTTGGTAACCCATGTTTGTATAAAGCAAAAGGTCATTGAAGCTATCATAAAAATTTTGATAAGTCTCATGACTGTTTTGCGAAAGGTTATAAGGTTAAACAAGGCATATTCACATCCTTAAACTTTAAAAAATGTTATGGTTTGAAAACTTTTCGCTTTTGAGCGCAAGATACAGCGGAAGACCTAATCCGTAGCAGGCAATAAGTTGGCCTGTACCTACTTCTAAAGCGGATATTAAAAAACCGTAAAGGGTAAAACCTTTTGGTAAAAAGAAAAATGCAATCTCAAGACCTATAACTACGGCGTTGATAATAACGGGCGGAAAAAGCGCCAGAAATGGAAGGTTTTTAAATTTGATATTTTTGAAAAGACATGTCAGTATTGCGGCAATAAGAGTGGCTAAAGTGCCGAACACCATATCAAGCAAATTGAAAGAGCCGATATTTGCTATAAAACAGCCGATTGTAAGGCCGGGGATTGCAGCGGGGGTAAAAAGGGGTAATATCGTCAGCGCTTCGGAAAAACGCACCTGAATAGGTCCGTATGAGAGACCGAAAAAGTTACCGAAATAGGTTAAAGCGGCATAAATCGCGGCTATACAGGCGGCGGTGGTAATATATTTTAAATTCGGTTTTCGCTGCGACATATTTATACTTCCTCCATTATAATATACATATTATATACCTTTTTGGGAAATAATGCAATCGTTTTGTAAAATTATGCTTTTAAAAAATCTTTGCATTTTATGTGAATGCGTTATAAAAAGATATAGAATAAAAAAGGCAGTGCTTTTATGGTGATGGGAATTTGTCTCGGCACTCTCGTGCCGTGTCGCACAAACAGTCAAATGGAATGTTTGTTATTGCTCCTTGTTCGATTCCCATCCATATAAAAGAAAAAAGAAGTTGCACCTAAAGGCACAACTTCTTTATTGGAGCGGGTGATGGGTGTGACGCTGTGGCGCCACTCGCCTCGCTTTCGCTCGTTGCCCCGGCTAAAAACAGTCCACCGGACTGTTTTCTTAACGCCTTGTTCGATTCCCATCCATATAATGAAAAAGAGAAGTCGCACCTAAAGGCACAGCTTCTCTTTTTGGAGCGGGTGATGGGAATCGAACCCACACAACCAGCTTGGAAGGCTGGGATTCTAGCCGTTGAACTACACCCGCGATTAGAACGACAATTATAATAACACAGTTTTTTCTAATAGTCAAGAGTTTTTGCGTTTTTTCTTTAAAAAGTTCTTGACAAAAAAGTTTAAATCATATATCATATATGATATGCCGCTGTGGTGGAATAGGCAGACACAAGGGACTTAAAATCCCTCGGTAGCGATATCGTGCCGGTTCAAGTCCGGCC
Source organism: Acutalibacteraceae bacterium (assembly GCA_045578885.1). GTDB lineage: Bacteria > Bacillota > Clostridia > Oscillospirales > Acutalibacteraceae > UBA737. Next base: position 8,114 of record JAZNLE010000049.1, read on the forward strand.
AGCGGCACCAATTTAAACCGACTTGGCTGCCAAGTCGGTTTTTCAATAGCATTTTATTTTTCTTTGAAAATATTTATAAATATATTTCTGAACACGAAAATCAGAAGCGCCAAAAACAAGAATGTTCCTGCAACGAGGAAAAACGGAAGATAAAAGCCGCCTGCTATAAGGGTTATTACAGCGATTATAACACAACAAAGGCTCATATACTTGAGATGCTTTTTATTGTCGGGACTGCTCGCATCCCCTTTTTCGATGTTTTTAAGCACCTTGCGAAGATAGAAAAGAGTAAGTCCCGTAAAGGGCGCACAAGGATAGCAGGTGACCATAATAGTCGTGGCAAGGCTCTCAAGCCGTCCTGCATATTCAACATACCAAGTTACGAGGAATGGCAGAAAAAATGCTACCGCCACTAAAACTATCAGAAATATGTCGGTTAAAAAAATAGAAAATTTGATTGTGTTTATTTTTTTCATATTAACACCTACCGAAAATATTATACATTAAAAATATCGATTTGTAAATGGTGAAAAGGAATTGAATGTTTTTGCATGATTTTTTGAAAAAGAGACCGATGCTTCTGTGCGCGGTAATTGCAAGTGTCATTTCGGTAATAGCGATGTATGCCGAAAGGGCACTTTTTATTATTTGTATAGCTATTTTGGGTTTTATCTTTGCGATGGTTTACAAATATATTAAGGGTGAACTGATTTTTGCCGCAATTTGTATTTTGGCGGTGGCTTTAAGTGCGTTTCTTACGATAGCAAAAATCGAAAGAACAAAAGGTTACGACCGTGTCACCTGTGACGGAGAATTTATAGTGACCGAGGAACCTGAAAACCGAGGGGAATATTTCAGCACAACGCTTGAAACGGTGGAAAGCGATCTGCTTTCAAAGGGTGATAAGTTATCGGTTATTTACTATGACGGGACGCTTGAGTTCGCGCAGAGGATAAAGGCGCAGTTGTCGGTGTCTTCATTGGAAGATTATGAGTTTAAAAGTTTCGATTATTCCAACAAAATCTTTTTAAGCGCATACATAGTGGAAATTGTCGACACGGACGAAAAGGAAGAGGTTTTGTCGGCTGTTGACTCGGTAAGGCAGTATATAAAGGACAAGATTTTCGGGCATTATAACTTCAGACAAGCTGCAACAATGCTGGCGCTGGTGACGGGAGACAAAAGCTATTTCACCGATGAATTTTACGGAAATGTAAAAAATGCAGGCGTCGCGCATATAATGGTGGTTTCGGGCATGCACCTGTCGGTAATTGTGGCGCTCTTTTTGTTTCTTAGTGACAAGTTTTTCTATAACCGTTATTTGAAGGCGTTTATAATCTTTATCGTGACGGTTGCCGTAACCGCAATTTGCGGTTTTACAATGTCGATCCTAAGGGCAGGTATTACCTATCTGCTTTTAGCGGCGGCACTTATCATAAACCGCGAGAGTACGCCCGAAAACACCCTCGGCACCGCGGTTACGGTGATACTGTTTTCAAACCCCTTTGCAATCTTTAATCTCGGGTTTCAGTTGTCGGTTTTGTCTACCTTTGCAATTTTAGTAGTGGCAATTCCGTTATCGGAATATATCACGCAAAAGGAAATTGTTAAAAATAAATTTTTGCAATGGATTGTGACCGCTTCGCTTATAAGTATCAGTGCGCTTATTTTCACATCACCTGTCACGATTTACAATTTCGGGTATATTTCCAACTTTTCGGTTTTGACGAATTTGCTCGTGGGAATACCTGCGAGTGCGGCATTGATTATTTGTATTCTCGGGTTTTGTTTTCCCTTTGCCGAGAGCCTGTTTTTCGGGGTAGGCGAGATTATTGTAACCTATATAAACGCTGTGATAAACTATTTTGGAAGTCTTAGATTTGCGGTAACACCTTTGCTGCGATATTTCGCGTTTATATCGTTGGTTATAATAATTATTGTTTTGTGGGTTTTACTTGCTTGTAAAAACCGTAAAGATATGTTAGAATTGAAAGAAATAAGAGAGAAAAAGGCGAAAGAAAGGAGTAAAAAGGTAAAATGGCGGTAATTTTTGAACAAGCGCTTAAAAATGAAATCAAAAATGCCAATCGCAATGTTTATATTTTGTTCGGTAACGACGGATATTTGAAGAAAATGTATACCGACAAGATAAGCGGCATGTGTGCTGAAGAGGACGATATTTTTAATTTTCAGAAGTTTTCGGGCGAGAGTGATTTGCAGGAAGTTTATGATGCGGTTTTGCAGTTTCCTGTGATGAGCGATAAAAAGTGCGTAATCCTTACTGATTACGATTTTGAAAAATGCGCAAAATCGGACTTTGATAAGCTTTGCACCGTTATTACCGATACTCCCGACAGCTGTGTTTTCATTCTGCTTTACGATGTTTTGGAAATTTCGGCAAAGAAGAATACAAAATTTTCAAAACTTATGTCTTGCGCCGAAAAAAACAACGGCGTTGTCGCTCAACTCGACCACAGAACTGTTACTGACCTTATTAAAATGCTGACAAACGGCGCGGCAAAGCGCGGTTGCAAATTTGACGGCGCGGCGGCAAGATACCTCGTCGAAACCTCGGGCGAGGATATAAACACCCTTAAAAATGAACTCGACAAGCTTGTGTTTTATGTCGGAAAGGGCGAAATCACCAAGCAGACGGTAGATTTGGTCTGTGTCAAAACTGTTGAAGCGAGCGTTTATACCCTTTCGAAGCAGATTATTGACTGCAATATGACAGCGGCTATAAAAACTCTTGACGAGCTTTTCTATCTTAAAATCGAACCGATAATTATTTTGAGCACCATATCGGGCTTTTATGTGGATATGTACCGCACCTTTGTCGGTAAAGAACGCGCTATGACCGTTCCTGAAATTGCGAAGGAATTTGACTATAAAAACCGCGAGTTCGTAATCAGAAACGCGGTTAACGATGTGAAGAAATTCGATTTTAATAAATTTGCGCTCAGTTTTGACGCTTTGCGTGCGGCTGACAAGAGCCTCAAATCTTTTTCTAAAGACCCGCGGACTGTGCTTGAGCAGTTGGCGGTAAAGCTCGGCTATATTGCGCTTAAGGGTGAGAGCCTTGATTAAACTCGGAATGCCCATTATCGTTGAGGGCAAGTATGACAAAATTACCCTTGGAAATGTGGTCGACACCCTGATAATAACCACCAACGGCTTCGGTATTTTTAAAGACAAACAAAAGTGCGAGATGATAAGAATGTTCGCGCGCCGAGAGGGTGTTATCGTCCTTACCGATAGCGATTCGGCAGGAAATATGATAAGAAATCATATTAAAAGCATCGTGTCTGACGGCAGGATTATAAATGTCTATGTACCGCAATTAAAGGGCAAGGAAAAGCGAAAAGCCACCTCTTCCAAAGAGGGCTTTTTGGGCGTTGAGGGGCTGTCAAAAGAGGTGCTGATAGAAGCACTTGAAAAAAGCGGTGTCACAGCCTTTAACACGGTGGAAAAACGCGAGAAAATCACTAAAACAGATATGTTTGCGTGCGGTCTTTCGGGAGTGGAGAATGCCACCGAAAACCGAAAAATATTGCTTAAATTTTTAAATTTGCCCGACAATCTGTCGGCAAATGCGACTTTAGATGTGCTTAATACGCTTCTTACAAAAGAGGAATTTGAAAAGGCGGTGGAAGAATGCCTAAATCTTGGGGACAAAAGGTAAAAATACTTTATGTGCTTGATATTCTGCGTAAATACAGCGATGAGGAAAATCCACTCACCGCTAATCAAATTTGCGCGCACTTGTCGGCGCAGGGGATTGAAGCCGAGCGCAAGTCGGTTTATGCCGATATTGAGGCGCTTACCGACTTCGGATACGATATAATCCGTTCTTTTTCGCCAAAGGGATTTTTCCTCGCTTCAAGAGAGTTTGAGGAGGCGGAAATTTATCTTTTGAGCGATGCTGTGCGTACTGCGAAATTCATAAGCCCCAAGAAAACACGCGAGCTTGTTAAAAAGCTCGGCTCAATGCTCAGTCAGTCGCAACACAAAAAGCGAGAAAAAGATATTTATTGGAGCTCTTTGCAAAAATGTGCAAATGAAGAGATTTTTTATAATATTGATACAATTTCGTGCGCTATCGGGGATAGTAAAAAGGTAAGCTTTAATTATGTTTCGCGCGAGCTTGTGGGTAGAGAGTTTGCAGATGTTGTAAAACAAATAACCGTAAGCCCCTATGCGCTTACTTGGCAGGACGACCACTATTATCTGATATGCAATTATGAAAAATACGATAATCTTATGCACCTGCGCCTTGACAGAATAAGCAAGGCGGAAATTGTGGGTGAAAAGGCGCGTCACTTCAGCGAAGTGAGTGAATATACCGATTATTTTGATGTCGCCGACTACACAAGCAAGCTTTTCGGTATGTTTACGGGCGAAATCGGCACGATAGAGCTTTGCTGTAAGCGAGAAATTGCCAAGACGGTTGCCGACCGTTTTTCAGAGAATATTTTTATAACAAATGTTACCGAAAACGAGTTTTGTTTTTCTTACGATGCGGCATTAAGCGAAGCGCTCGTTACCTTTATTATGAATTTCGGCGACGGTATAAAGGTCATAAAACCGCAGATTTTAAAGGATATGATTACCGAGCGTGCCCAAAAGATATTAGAAGTTTATAAAAATTAAAAATATGCTTGTTAAAAGTTCGAAAATTTGGTACAATATTAAGGTATTTTGTCACGGGGAGTTGGAATGATGAAAATAAAAGGATTTGATAACGAAAAATACATAAGCCTGCAGTCCCAGAAAATAAGGGATAGAATTGCGCAGTTTGGGGACAAGCTTTACCTCGAATTCGGCGGAAAGCTTTTCGACGACTATCACGCCGCAAGAGTGCTCCCGGGCTTCGAACCTGATGCAAAGGTTAAAATGCTTCTCGAACTTAAGGATGAGTCGGAAGTTGTTATCGTTATCAATGCCGACGCGATTGAAAAAAATAAGCAACGCGGTGACTTAGGTATCACCTATGATCTGGAAACTCTTCGCCTTATAGATGCCTTCCGTCAGATAGGCCTTTATGTTGGTAGTGTTGTTATCACCTGCTATACAGGTCAGCCCTCGGCACAGAATTTTGAAAAAAGACTAACAGCGCTCGGCATCACCGTTTACCGTCATTATCCGATTGCCGATTATCCTTCGAATATTCCCTTTATTGTGAGTGATGACGGTTTTGGCAAAAACGATTATATTAAGACTTCAAGAAAGCTTGTAATTGTCACCGCTCCCGGCCCTGGAAGCGGAAAGATGGCGACCTGCCTTTCTCAGCTTTATCACGAACACAAGCGAGGTATAAAAGCAGGATATGCCAAATTTGAAACCTTCCCTATATGGAGTATTCCGCTTAAGCACCCTGTTAATGTCGCTTATGAAGCGGCTACAGCTGACCTTAACGATGTCAATATGATTGACCCGTTTCATTTGGAAGCATACGGCAAAACAGCGGTTAACTATAACCGAGATATTGAAATTTTCCCTGTTCTCAACTCGATTTTGGAAACCATTCTCGGCGAGTCGCCCTATAAAAGTCCGACTGATATGGGTGTTAATATGGCAGGCTTTGCTATATTCGACGATATGGCTGTTTCCAATGCCGCAAAACAGGAGATCATCCGCCGTTATTATAACACTCTCGTAAGCGTAAGACAGGGTATGGGAGAAGTATCTGATGCTAATAAAATAGAGCTTCTTATGAAGCAGGTGAAGGTTAGCGTTAAGGATCGTGTGGTAGTTGCGGCGGCGCTCAAAAAAGCAGAAGAAACCGACGGCCCTGCCGCCGCGTTAGAGCTTCCTGATGGCAAGATAATAACAGGTAAAACCTCGAGCCTTTTGGGTGCGTCCTCGGCTCTTATACTTAACTGCCTTAAAGCGCTCGCAGGTATACCTGACGATATCGATTTGATTTCGCCCACAATCATCGAGCCGATACAAAAGCTCAAGACTGAAATTCTCGGTAATCACAATCCCCGTCTTCACATTGACGAGGTGCTCGAAGCGCTGTCAATCTGCGCGGTAACGAGCGATGTTGCTAAAAAGGCGCTCGACCAAGCACACAACCTTAAAGGACTGGAAGCACATTCGACTGTGATTCTCTCCCGTGTGGATGAAAACATATTTAAAAAGTTGGGCGTAAATATTACTTTTGAACCAAAATATCAGACGAAGAAATTATATCATAACTAAGTTTTAAAAAGGGGCTGCAGTGATGCAGTTCCTTTTATTATGGTCGAAAACGCTTTGGTTTTTGTATAAATTTAACAAAATTTGTCAAAAAAGTTATAATTCGGTCTTTTAATTTTAACAAAAATCACTTGAAAATGGCATAATTAACTGATATAATAGATAATACAAACAAAAGCAAATTAGAGTAGGAGTGATGTTTTTTGAAAAGCAAAAAATGTGTCGCAATGCTTTTGGCAGGCGGACAGGGCAGTCGCTTGGGAGTTCTCACAAGCAAGATTGCAAAGCCCGCAGTTCCTTACGGTGGAAAGTACAGGATTATAGATTTTCCGCTCTCTAACTGTACCAATTCGGGTATTGATACAGTTGGTATTCTCACGCAGTACAAACCGCTCGAGCTTAATGACTATGTGGCTTCGGGCAAGCCCTGGGACTTAAACCGTACCGACGGCGGTGTTCATATTCTGCCGCCTTACCATACAGCCGAGGGTGGCAACTGGTACAAGGGCACTGCAAACGCCATTTATCAGAACTTGGAGTTCTTAGAGCGCTATAACCCCGAATATGTGCTTATTCTTTCGGGTGACCATATTTATAAGATGGATTATGCCGATATGCTTAATCAGCATATTGAAACAGGCGCCGACTGCACAATCGCTGTTTTGGATGTATCTCTCGAGGAGGCTTCGCGTTTCGGTATTATGAATGCACGCGAAGATGGCACGATTTATGAATTTGAAGAAAAACCCAAGGTTCCAAAGAGCACCTTAGCTTCAATGGGTATTTACATATTCACTTGGGAAAAGCTTCGCTATTATCTTACCGAGGATGAAAAGAACCCCGATTCTTCTAATGACTTCGGTAAAAATATTATTCCGATGATGCTTGGAGACAATCAGATTTTAAAGGTTTATCGCTTTAACGATTATTGGAAGGATGTAGGAACGGTTGATTCCTTGTGGGAAGCAAACTTAGACCTTCTTAATCCCAATATCAACCTTAACCTTGCCGATAAAAACTGGAAGATTTATTCCAAAAACACAGGAATGCCTCCGCAGTATATTTCAAGCGAGGCAGAGGTTGAAAATTCGCTCGTTACCGATGGTTGCGAAATTTATGGTAAGGTTGATTATTCGGTTCTCTTTAAGAATGTAACGGTCGAAGAGGGCGCTGAGGTCCTTTATTCACTTGTAATGCCGGGCGCGGTTATTAAAAGCGGCGCAAAGGTGCAGTACAGCATAATCGCCGAAAACAGCGTCATAGAAGAAGGAGCAGTTATCGGTGAAGAGCCTAATGCTACGGGCGACGAAAATTGGGGCATTGCTGTTATCGGCGACAATCTTACCGTCGGCAAAAATGCCAAAGTTACAGCAAGCAAAATGATTATAGAAAATGTTGAGGAGGGTGCAAAAATATGAGAACATCAGCAGTAGCAGGTTTGATTTTCGCCAATTCTGACGATAAGCTCAAAAAACTCACCGCCAATCGTTCAATGGCTTCTGTACCCTTTGGTGCACGTTACCGCATTGTCGATTTCGCTCTCTCTAACCTTGTTAATACAGGTGTGACATCGGTTGGTATTATCACAAGAGAAAACTATCGTTCGCTTATGGACCATGTCGGCAACGGTATTTCATGGGATCTTGACCGTAAAAACGGCGGTGTTTATTTCATTCCGCCCTACTATAAGCGCGGTGTAAAGCGTTTTGTGGGTACTGTTTCGGCTATCGCGAGCTCTACCGATTATATCGAAAAATGCGGTGCCGATTATATCGTGCTTTACGATTCCCATATAATCGCTAATATTGATTTGAAATCTGCATTAAAACAGCACAAAGAAAAGAATGCTGATATTACGGTTGTATATCATAATGGCATTCTTCCTGAAAAGTCGAGCGAGAAGATGATTCTTTCTCTCGATGGGGAAAACAGAGTTAAGGAAATTACCTTCAGCGAAGAATCAAAAGAGGTTTCTTTTGGCGTAGGTGTTAGTATTATAAATAAAGATTTGCTTTTAAGACTCGCAACTGAAGCCGACGATGACGGACTTACAAGTTTTGCGCGTGAGGTTATCGCCCAAAAAACCGAGGAACTTAAGATTTACGGCTTCGAACATAGCGAATATGTGGCTGTTATGGATAATACCGCTACTTATTATGAAGCGAGTATGGCTTTGCTCGAAAGCGATATCAGAAAACAACTCTTTAATAAAAAACGCCCGATATTTACAAAGGTGCGCGACGGTATGCCCACACGCTACGGTGTATCGGCTTCGGTTAAAAACTGTCTTATAGGTGACGACTGCGTAATCGAGGGCATCGTTAAAAACAGTATCTTGTTCAGAGGCGCCAAGATTGGCAAGGGAGCAGTGGTTGAAAACTGTATTTTAATGCAGGAAGCTGTCATTGGTGACGGTGCCACTCTTTGCAATGTGATTGCTGACAAAAACGCTTTGGTTGACGAGAATGTTGTACTAAAAGGAACACAAGAAAGACTTTGTTTTATTGATAAAAACCAAATACTTTAGGAGAAAAATATGAAAGTTTTATTTGCCACAAGCGAAGCCTACCCGTATGCAATGTCGGGCGGTCTTGCTGATGTTGCGGGCGCGCTTCCTAAGGCGCTTCGCAAAAGATTTGTAGGTTGCCGTATAATTTTACCGCTTTATGCTTCGATTTCTGAGGAAATGCGCAAAAGTATGACTTTTGTCTGCAATATTACGGTTCCTGTCGCTTGGAGAAGACAATATTGCGGTGTGTTTGAAGCTCACCTTGACGGCGTAATCTATTATTTTATTGACAATCAGTATTACTTCAACCGCGAGGGGCTTTACGGCTATTATGACGATGCCGAGCGTTACGCTTTTTTCTCACGCGCGGTACTTGAAGTAATCCCCTATATCGGTTTCAAGCCGGATATTATTCACTGTAACGATTGGCAGACAGCGTTAATCCCTGTTTATCTCAACGCTTTTTATAAGCAAAACGAGGTATATAAGGATATAAAAACCGTATACACCATTCATAATATTCAGTATCAGGGTAAATACGGCGACGAGCTTTACGGCGATGTTTTGGGACTTCCCGATGATAACAAGAGCATAATGGAATATGACGGTTGCATAAACTTAATGAAGGGCGGTATTCAGTGCGCGGATAAGATTACTACTGTGTCGCCGACCTATTCTAAGGAAATCCTCGACCCGTTCTATTCTCACGGCCTTGACAGCATTCTCAAAAACTTCACCTACAAGCTTTCGGGCATAGTAAACGGTATTGATGTCGATGTCTACAACCCCGAAACCGACCCGCTGATTTATAAAAATTACTCGCTTTCCAGTCTTGACAAAAAGGGAGAAAATAAGAAAAAACTTCAAAAAGAGGTTGGACTTCCCGAAAAAGCAGATGTTCCGCTTATCGGTATGGTAACCCGCCTTGTAAAGCACAAAGGTCTTGATCTTGTCAAATGTGTGTTTGAAGAAATCTTGCAAAAGGATGTTCAGTTTGTAATTCTCGGCTCGGGTGAATACGAGTTTGAAAGTTTCTTCAGCGAAATGGCGCAAAAATATCCCGATAAAGTAAGCGTTGTTTTGGGCTTCAAGCCGAAGCTTGCTCACTGCATCTATGCGGGAGCGGATATTTTCTTGATGCCAAGTCTTAGCGAGCCTTGCGGTCTAGCGCAGATGGTGGCGCTTCGCTACGGCACTATTCCGATTGTCCGTAAAACAGGCGGTCTTAACGATACCATTCAGGACAGCGGTGACAACAAAGGTAACGGCTTCACCTTCGCAAGCTATAACGCTCACGATATGTTGACTGCAGTTTGGCGCTCACTCGAGGGATATAGCGATAAAGAGGGTTGGAATATACTCCAGAAACGCGCTATGGGATGTGACAACAGCTGGAAAGCTTCAGCTAACGAATATATAAGACTTTACAAAGAATTGTTAGGAAAGTAAGAAAAAAGGGTTGCTAAAAAAAAGCAACCCTTTTATAATGGGTATAGATGATATAATATGTAGGGGACGATGCCTACATCGTCCCGTTAATAAATTTGGAGGGAAATTATGCTTGATATCATAAAATCGGTGATTCTCGGTATTGTCGAGGGTATTACCGAATGGCTTCCGATAAGTAGTACGGGACACCTGATTGTTGCTGACGAATTTATAAAGCTTAATATGTCGGCTGAGTTTATGGAAATGTTCAATGTTGTAATTCAGCTCGGCGCAATTTTGGCAGTTGTGGTAATATATTTCAAACAAATGTGGCCTTTTTCCTTAAAAAAGGAAGACCGTTACATAAAAAAAGAAACTTTTTCGATGTGGTTCAAGGTTATAGTGGCAATTTTGCCTGCCGCAATAATCGGCATCCCGCTTGACGATTTGTTTGAGGAAAAGTTTCATAATTATATCGTAGTTGCCTTGGCGCTGATAGTTTACGGTATCGCGTTTATCTGGATAGAAAAGCGTAATAAGAAACTCACTCCAAAGGTCGACAGCATAGCCGATATTTCCTACAAAACCGCTTTTTTAATCGGCTGTTTTCAGGCTCTTTCCTTAATTCCGGGCACTTCAAGAAGCGGCTCGACTATTTTGGGTGCTATTTTAATCGGCGTCTCGCGTGTCGCTGCGGCAGAGTTCAGTTTCTATATGGCAGTTCCCGTAATGTTCGGCGCTAGCGCAATAAAACTTTTAAAATTCGGTTTCAATTTCACAGGCACCGAAGTGCTGATTTTACTTGTGGGAATGCTTACAGCGTTTATCGTTTCGGTAATTGCTATAAAATTCCTTATGATCTATATTAAAAAACGCGATTTTTCCGCTTTCGGTTACTACCGTATAGTTTTAGGCATAATTGTTTTGCTTTACTTTGTTCTAAAATAGGAGAATTTAAATGATTGTTAAGAAGTTGCGGTTAAAGGACGAATTTGCCTTCTTGGGTGAAAACAGCGCCAAACGCTTCGGTGCTTTGCTACCCTGTGATAAGCGCCGAATAGGGCAAGTGCCACAAGGGAAGCTTTGAAAATCTTGTGGGGCATTATCCCTTGACCGCCGAAGAAATGAAGCAATTCAGCCTTGAATACTGTGTAAAAGAAAACACTCCGCCTGCATTTTTGTGGCACACAGCATCAGACGGTACGGTATCTGTTTATAGCAGTTTGGCTTACGCTAACGCTTTAAGCGAACACAAAATCCTCTTTGAGCTTCGCGTTTTCCCCGAGGGACAGCACGGCGTGGCGACCTGCGACAAGCGGACGCTTGATGACGAAAAACGTTGCTATCCTTACAACCGCGTGTGGATAAAAGAAGCGATAGACTGGCTTAAATATATAAATTTGGCATAAAAAACGCCCCTTTGGTTTGCAATTACCAAAGGGGGTTATATTTTACAAATAATTCCTCATTATAAAAGGTTTTCCCGCTCTGCTGTATCGTGCTTTAATGATAACCTAGCCAATAGCCAGGGTGGGTGCCCGCCGCATAACTTCGCGCTCCCTTCTTCCGAACTCGGCACCGCCGCGGGAGGTCTGCAAGCCCATTATGCGAGACAAAGCCCCAAAATAAAAGTTGTAGGGTTATATAAAGCACGATACAGCAGAACGGGAAGCAGAAACTTCTATATTTATATTATACCATAAAATTTATAATTTTCAATATTTCTTGACATACAAATTTTGGGATGTTACAATGAAAAAGCTTAAGCAAAGGCTTTTGGTGACAAATATTTTTATTTGTCTTAAACTGGAATAGAGGTGCAATTCCTCTGCGAACTCGTCGCCGTAATTTGCGTTAAAGTTTTTCAATATGTCACTGCACGCTGTGTGGGAAGACGAAGAACCCGAGAAACCCCGAAATTCTCGCGCAATAAGTCGGAATACTCGCCAAAAGCTCGTCGGTACAAAAGTGTCACGAGTAATTGACGGTGTATTTTGCGAAAGAAGCCTTTTATATTGTGGGGTTCTTTTTTAAATTTCCATCTCCTTTTGTATTGACCTTAAGACGACAATATAAAGGAGTTTTTCAAAATGAAAAAGAAAGGTTTAATAATTACACTATCGGTGATTTTGGTGGCAATTATTGTGGTTTTTGGCGTCTTGCTTGCAACAGGCGGTCTCGATTTCCAAAAAGGCGATAAAGATATTACCGTTACTGTAGTGTATAAAGACAAAACACAAAAAGAATTTGAAATTTCCACCGATGCCGAAAATTTAGGCGACGCTTTGCTTGAAGAAAAGCTTGTAAACGAGCAAGAACACAAAAGCGGTTTTTACAATACAATCGACGGTGTTCGCGCCGACTATACGCTTGACAAGGCTTGGTGGTGCGTTACAAAGGATGGCGAAATGACAACGGTTGGAGCAAACGAATTGCCGATAGCGGATGGTGACAACTTTGAAATCACACACACGCCGGCATAATCTCCGCGAAATACTCATACTCACCCTTTTGGGAGTTGTGATGTATGTTTCGCAGGTTATAATGTCTTCGCTGCCCAACATTGAAATAGTGTCCTTTTTAATAATTCTGACTGTGCGAAAGTTCAGTCTAAAGGCTTTCGCGCCGATTTATATATTTGTCGGTCTTGAAGTGCTGACCTACGGCCTTGAAGTCTGGGTTATAAGCTACCTTTATGTGTGGGCAATTTTGGCCTTTGTGGTTTTGCCTGTAAGGAAGCTCGACAGCCGAATTATATTTGCTCTGCTGTCAGGAATTTTCGGTCTTTTATTCGGCGTGCTTTGCTCAATACCTAACTTTTTTATAGGCGGTATAGGGTACGGTATAGGTTGGATTATAAGCGGAATCGGGTTTGATTTTATGCACTGTGTCGGCAATTTGTTACTGACATTTTTGCTTTACAAGCCTGTTTCAAAGGCTTTGGAAAAGGCAATATAAAGCGTTATTCTCTTGGTGGTAGAGTTGTTTCGGGAACTCTACCACCTTTTGTTTTGCGGTAGAGAAAAGAAAACTTCGTTTAGATTGATTGTTTTATGTCAATTTTGTATAATGATGTTAGTAATTTTGAAAGGTGATACGAATGGCTTATAAAATCATTACTGATTCCTGCGCCAATCTTACCGATGCACAGATTGCAGAATACGGCGTGGAGATACTTTCCTTAAAATATTATATCGGCGACCAAGGATATGACAGCTATATAAAGGGCGAAAAAATCGACTATAGCGACGCTTACCGAATTTTGAGAGAAAAGGGTAAAATCACAACCTCACTCGCTAACCGCGACGATTGTGACAAAACAATTTTGCCCGTTTTAGAAGAAGGTTATGATGTTTTGGTCCTCGCATTTTCTTCGGGACTTTCGGGAACATATCAGAATATCGTAAATTCGGCAGAAGACTATAAGGAAATGTTCCCCGACCGCAAGATTATGGTGGTTGATACCCTCTGCGCTTCGATGGGTGAGGGTTTGCTTGTTCATTATGCTGTTAAATTGAAAAATGAAGGCAAAAGTATGGAAGAGGTTGCCGAGTGGGTTGAGGCTAACAAGCTTAAGCTTTGCCATGTTTTTACCCTTGACGATTTATTCTTCTTAAAGCGCGGCGGCCGTCTTTCTGGCACAAGCGCTATTGTAGGTTCGCTTATGAATATCAAACCCTTGATGTATGTCGCTAACGACGGTAAGCTTTATGTGACAGGTAAGGCTCGCGGCAGAAAAGCGGCTATCAAGCATCTTGTAGATTCGGTTGGCGAAAAGGGTGTTGATGTTAAAAATCAGGATATCTTTATCGTTCACGGTGACTGTGAAAACGAGGCAAAGATTATCGGTGAAGAGGTTAAGAAGCTTTACGGCGTTAAGAATGTGGTTTACAACTGCTTAGACCCCGTAATTGTTTCTCACTCAGGCCCTGGTACACTTGCTATATTCTTTATCGGTAACGAAAGATAATTTTAAAGACCGCGAAAGCGGTCTTTTTTATTGATTTCGCTTTATCAGTATGCTAAAATATACACATAATCTATGAAAAGAGAGTTAATATGAAACTTGTATTACTTACAGCCTTAGGTGTGGGCGGCGCGACGATTGTCGGCTCGCTTATAGGCTTTGCTTTTAAGAAAATATCGCATAAGTTTTCTGATATTATTTTGTCTTTCGCGGCAGGTGTAATGCTCGCGGCGGCGGTATTGGGACTCGTTTTGCCATCACTCGAATATGGCGGAAAATACGGTATATTGATTACGGTTGCAGGCATCTTTGCAGGTGCTTTGTGCCTTAATCTTATTGACAAATTAGTTCCCCACTTGCATAAGCTTGTAGGCCCCGATACCGAAGAACATAATAACGCCAATCTGTCGAAAGTTTTGCTTTTTGTAACAGCGATTGCCATTCACAATCTGCCCGAGGGTATAGCCGCAGGTGTCGGCTTTGGTTCGGGTGATACGAGCGGAGCGCTCATAATCGCGGGCGGTATTGCCTTGCAGAATATCCCCGAGGGTATGGTGATAATAGGTCCTATGCTCGCTTCGGGTGTGAGCCCGCGAAAGACATTTATTTGCGCTATGATAACAGGCGTAGTTGAGGTTGTCGGCACGCTTATCGGCTATTTTGCAGTGAGTGTCGCTTCGGCGGTATTGCCCTTTGCGCTTGCGTTTGCGGGTGGTACAATGCTTTATGTTATAAGTGACGAAATGATACCCGAAACTCACGCTCACGGTGGCGAACGAGGTGCTACTTATGCGTTACTGATGGGTTTTTGTGTAATGCTTGTGACTGATGTGTTATTAGGATAGCAAAAAGATAATTTTCCATTATGCATTGAAAAAGCTCCGCTTGAAAGCGGAGCTTTTTACTACTCTATATCTACTTTTTCTGTGAAATAGTATGGGTTTTCTTTGATTTTTGCAACACCCTTGTCCCAAAGTGCCTTTGCATCAAAAAGATAACAATCTGCATTAAGTATTTTGCCGAAAGTATAATCCTTATCTTTCTCTAAAAGGTCGATTATACGCGCATACTCCTGTGTGTAACGGTATGTGCCGCGGTTGAAATAGTGGCGCAAAGCGGTTTGCTTTATTTCCTTGTCACCGTCCTTAAGTATATATTCAATTGGATTATCGTGGTTGAATATATACGGCGCGCCACCCTTTTCTTCGATACCATGAAGTGCAGTGTTATGGTCGGGATGACTGCCTAAAATCAAA
>JAZNLE010000050.1:0-15653 GCA_045578885.1 Acutalibacteraceae bacterium
TAACCATCGACGGCCAGAGACTCTATATTGATGGCGGTTACTTTACAGGCGCTACAGAGCTTGTTACAATCGGCGACAAGAAGGTTTATGTAAATAAGGGTAGATTCCTTGGTGCAACAGGCCTTGTAACAATCGATGGCAAGAAGATGTACATCAATAAGGGCTACTTCACAGGTGCAACAGGTCTTGTAACAATCGATGGTAAGAAGCTCTACATCAATAAGGGCTACTTCACAGGTGCATCAGGCCTTGTAACAATTGACGGTAAGAAGCTCTACATCAATAAGGGCTACTTCACAGGCGCATCAGGTCTTGTAACAATTGACGGTAAGAAGCTCTACATCAATAAGGGCTACTTCACAGGCGCATCAGGTCTTGTAACAATCGACGGTAAGAAGCTCTACATCAACAAGGGCTACTTCACAGGCGCTACCGGCATAGTAACCATTAATGGCAAGAAACACTATATCAATAAAGGCTACTTTACAGGTGCATCAGGCAAAGTTGTAGTAGGTGGCAAAACTTATACAGTTGTAAAAGGTATAGTGGAATAATAATTCAAATTTAGTACTCAACTCAGCTTGGTTGAGCTACAAATTAAAGAAAACCAAATAATTTGGTTTAACAAAAAACTCTCGTGGAAACACGAGAGTTTTTTAATGCATGTGAAATCCACGCGATAGTCGCGTGGTTGGGGAGAGGTTAACCGATGAACAATAAAAAATATAGGGTTGTGTCTTGCCTCCCTCTGACAAGTAAAGCCTTTTAGTACAACCTATATAGACACATCGTAGGGGAGTCGTTTTGGCTCCCTTTTTAAATGGGACGGGGAACCCGTCCCCTACGAACAATCAATACAGAAATATTGTAGGGGACGGCATTGCCGATCCGTTAAATTTCGCACAAATCGAGCTGACGACCGATGGTCGTTCCTATCTAATACAATGCAGATTGATAGTACCAGTCATTGCGAGCGAATGCGAAGCAATCTCATAAAATAAAACATGTGACAAGATTGCCACGCTACGCTCGCAATGACATTATTTTTGTGAATTGATAAAATTTATAGGCAAAAACAAAACCCCTGTATACACAGGGGTTGTTGCTATGTATTCCAATATTTTCGGTCAAGACTTCTGAATGATATTGCTGAAAATATATGCTGTTTATCTATTATTTCGCTTCCGTCGAGGTCGGCTATTGTGCGAGCAACCTTCAAAATTCGGTCATAAGCACGTGCCGACATTCCGAGTCGTTCAAACGAAAGCTCAAGATATTTTGAAGCATCATCGGTTAAGACACAGTATTTTTTGAGCAAAGCGGGGGTTAGCATCGCGTTGCAGGAAATTCCTGTGCCGCGGTATCGCTCTTGCTGAATTTTTCGCGCTTTGTTGACTCTTTTTTTGATTTCGGCGGTGGTTTCTTCCTTGGAGTTAGAACTAAGTGCCGTATAGTCAACAGGCGGAACCTCGACATGCAAATCAATGCGGTCGAGCATCGGGCCTGAAATCTTATTAAGGTATTTGTGTACTGCCTGCGCAGAGCAGGTGCAGTTTTTGGTCGGGTGGCCGAAAAATCCGCAAGGGCAGGGGTTCATAGCCGCCACCAACATGATATTGCTTGGATATGTAAGGGTTCCTGCCACGCGTGAAATGGTCACCTTGCCGTCCTCGATCGGTTGGCGAAGCGCCTCCATAACATCACGGCGGAATTCGGGCAATTCGTCAAGGAAAAGCACGCCGTTATGTGCTAAAGAAATTTCGCCAGGCTTCGGCACAGTACCGCCGCCCGAAATACCTGCAACCGAAACGGTGTGGTGGGGCGAACGGAAAGGTCGAACCGATACAAAGGGGTTCTTGTTGTCGAGGATACCTGCTATCGAGTGAATTTTTGTGGTTTCAATAGATTCATGGAAGGTCATATCGGGCAAAATGCCGGGAAGACGCTTTGCAAGCATACTCTTACCCGCACCTGGAGGGCCCACCAAAATTATGTTATGGTTGCCCGCCGCCGCAATTTCCAAAGCCTTTTTCGCGGCAACCTGACCTTTAACATCGCTAAAGTCGGGAACGCGGAGACTGTTTTCAATTGCTGTGGGGGTTACGGGTTGCTTTTCAATAAGTTTTTCACCTGTCAGGTGGGCGATAATTTGCTTCACATTCTCGACAGGATAGACATTAATGCCTTCGACAACCGCCGCTTCGGTGGCGTTTTCTTTTGGAACGAAAATATTTTCGATGCCGTTTTCCTTGGCGGTGATTGTCATTGCGAGAACACCGTTTACACCGCGCAAAATACCGTCGAGAGCCACTTCGCCGATAGCAACACTTGAACTCAAATCGGCTCTTAACTGGTCGGAAGCCTTGAGAATCGCAAGGAGAACAGGCAGGTCATAAACCGAGCCTTCTTTCTTGCGGTCGGCAGGGGCAAGGTTTACAGTAATGCGCGAAATCGGGAACTTGAAACCGCAATTTTTTATAGCGGCGCGCACCCTGTCGCGCGATTCCTTTACCGCCGCATCGGGAAGTCCGACGATATCGAAAGCGGGAAGTCCGTTTGAAATATCGGCTTCAATCTGTATCATATAGGTCTGAAAACCGAATACGCCAACGCTTTGGGTTCTCGAAAACATAAATTCACCTACTTTGCAACATTGTTTTGAGGCTCGCCGCGCAAAAATGCGGCAATATTGTCACACACTATTCCTAAAAGGCGTTCTCTCGTAGTAAGCGGTGCCCAACAGGTGTGGGGAGTTATTGTAATATTGGGAGCATCCTTTAAAATGCAGTCTTTATTCATAGGCTCGTCTGTCAAAACATCAACTGCCGCGCCTGATAATTTACCGCTTTTAAGTGCGTCAAAAAGAGCTTTTTCATTTATAACGCCGCCGCGCGCAGTATTGATAAAATATGCGCCGTCTTTGAATTTTTGAAAAGTTTCGGCATTGAACATTTCACGGCTTTGGTCATTAAGCGGACAATGCACCGATACGATATCGCTGTTCTCGAGCAAGTAGTCGAGCGATACAAATTTTGGGTCATTTTCTCTTACGGTACGGGTGTTTACAAGAACTTTCATACCGAGCGCTACCGCTATTTTTTCAACCGCTTTTGCGATACTGCCATAGCCGATTATACCAAGTGTTTTGCCCCAGACCTCGTCAGTCGAGAATACAAGGGGAGAAAAAACGGGTGAGCGTTGCCAACCGCCGTCTTTTACAAAGGCATCATATTCGGAAATTCTTGTGTAGAAGTTTAGAATGTAGGCGATAACCTGTTGCGCTACAGCATTTGTTGAGTAGCTTCCTGCGTTACAAACAACAATGCCTTTTTGCCGTGCAGAGTCTATATCAATATTATTATACCCTGTGGCAAAAAGACCGATGTATTTCAAAGTTTCGCTCCTGTCCATAAGGCTTTTATCGATAACCGTTTTGTTGCAAAGCAAGATATCGGTATCGGTAATTTCCTTTAAAAGTTCGCTTTCGGTGATGGCTTCATATTCGCATACCTCACCGAATTGTTTTAAGGCTTCGAGCGATAAATCGTTATTTGATTTTAAGGTTGCGCTGTCAGTTATTAAGATTTTCATCCTTACGGCCCACCTTTCTTTTTGTGCCGTCAGGCTCAACAATATATGTGTTTTCAAGCTGACCTATAAGGCTTTGCTTAAAAGAGTCGATATACTCTCTTCTTAAAATATATTGTTCCTTTTTTTCCTCTTCGGTAAGACCTTCTGCCTTTTGCTTGCGCGCAAGAGCGTTTATGCGGTCGATTTTTTCTTGTGTCATATTAAAAATCCTTCTAAATTTCGTTTCTGCCCTCGAGTGCACGCGCTAAAGTAAATTCGTCCGCATATTCGAGGTCGCCGCCTACTGGAATACCGTAAGCCAAGCGAGTCACCTTTATTCCCATAGGCTTTACAAGACGAGAAATATAGCTCGCAGTGGCTTCGCCCTCGACGGTCGGGTTAGTCGCCATAATAATTTCTTTAATATCGTCGTTCGAAAGGCGCGACATAAGTTCTTTTATGCGCAGACTGTCGGGACCGATGCCGTCCATTGGGGATATAACCCCGTGCAAAACGTGATAAAGCCCCGAAAATTCGCGTGTGCGCTCAAAAGCCATAACATCTTTAGGCTCTGCCACAACACAAATTACTGAGCGGTCGCGGTTGTTGTCGGAGCAGATACCACATTCTTCCATATCGGTAAAAGCCTGACAAGTTTTGCAAAAATGAATCTTTTTGCGTGCGTTTACGAGCGCTTCGGCAAATTTCTCCGCTCTCTCAAGCGGTTGCTCCAAGATATTGTAAGCCAAGCGTTGAGCGGTTTTTTTGCCGATACCCGGTAACCGCTCGAACTGGGCTATAAGTTCGTTTAAAGGGACTATGTTGTAATTACCCATAATTAGAACATACCTGGAAGATTAAGTCCGCCTGTTATTGCCGACATTTCTTCTTCGCTGGTCTTAATAGCGTTGGAAATTGCCTCGTTTACTGCAACTGTAACGAGGTCTTCGAGCATTTCGCTATCGTCAGGGTCTACAGCATCGGGGCTGATTTTAATAGATTTGATAAGGTGTTTACCGTCCACGGTAACTTCTACCAAACCGCCGCCCGAAGTGGCAGTAAATTCTCTTTGCTCGAGGTCAGACTGAAGGTTTGCCATATCTTCTTGCATTTTTTGTGCTTGCTTGAGCATCTGGTTCATATTTCCGCCGCCGTTGTTGGGAAGTCTTACTTTCATGATATATTCTCCTTATTGGTTAATATTTAAATTTTTCAGTTTATCCGCCAAAGATAAAAGCGGATCTTGTGCTTTTGCCTGTCTTTCGGCATTGTAGGGGCCTAATTTATAGGTTGCGCCCAAAACCTGTTCTGCTGCTTTGCGAATATGGTCTTTGTACATACCGTTTGCCGTATTTATAAGGGTTCTGAACTGTGAATTTTTGGCATCAATCAAAAGGTAATCGCCCTTGATATAAGCCGCCGAGTCGCCTAAAACCCCTGCTATGAGCGGACAGGTGGTCTTTAAAATATCGAGAATCTCGTTCCAATTGTCAACAGGGCTTATACCGTCGGGAGCTGGAACTTCGGGGGCTTTCGGCGCCTTTACGGGTTCGTTTTCGATGGTGTCTTCGGGCGGTTCGGGAAGTGGAATTTCGTCTTCGTCGGGGACTTCGTTTATAGGTTCGACGATTTCCTGTTTTTTCGGTGCGGGTTTGGAAACGGGTTTTACAGCGCCGTTTTCCAAAGCAGAAATTCTTCTTTCCAAAGCATCAATATCAACCGAAATTGAGGGGTGGCAAAGCTTTATAACGGTCATTTCCATTTCGCATCTGCGGTTGCCGTTTTGCATAAGCGCGGTGGCGTTCTGCAAGCAGTTTAGTGCGAAGATAATGTCCTTTATATCATAGTCCTTTGCCTGTTCTTCTAAGGCTTTAAGCCTTTTTGTAGAGCAGACAATCGGTCGAGCACTCTGTTTTACGGTTTTTATAATCATCAAATCGCGGTAGTGGGAGATAAGCTCGGACAAAAGACGGAGCATATCTACTGATGAATTGTGAAGTTTATCAAGCATTAAAAGGGCGTTTTCGGTGTCCTGAGCCTTTATGAAATCGGCTAATTCCAAAAGATAGTCGCTTCCTGCCATAGCGCAAACGCTTTCAACTGTCGCTTCGTCAATATCCTTACTGCCCGAAGCACACAAATCGAGAATCGAAAGGGCGTCACGCATACCGCCGTCAGCGGCGGAGGCGATAAGGGTTGCGGCAGAGTCGGTGAGGGTAAGTCCCTCTTCTTTTGCTATAAACTGCAGTCTTTCGCAGATTTTTTCACTGTCGATTCGTCTGAAATCGAACCTCTGACAACGCGAAAGAATGGTTGCAGGGAGTTTGTGAACCTCGGTAGTAGCCAAAATAAAAATAACATGGCTCGGCGGTTCTTCGAGTGTTTTCAAAAGCGCGTTGAAAGCGCTTATTGACAGCATATGAACCTCGTCTATTATATACACGCGGTATTTCGAAGAGGCGGGAGCAAAGTTTATGCGGTCGCGCAGTTCCCGTATATCTTCAACCGAGTTATTAGAAGCCGCGTCAATCTCGACAATATCGGTATTCTCACCGTTTAATGAGGAACGGCAGCTTTCACACTCAAGACAGGGGCTGCCGTCTTTCAAATCGGTGCAGTTTACGGCGTTTGCTAAAATTTTAGCGCAAGTGGTTTTACCCGTGCCTCGTGTACCTGTAAAAAGGTATGCGTGAACGGTTGTGCTACCTGCTAATTCGTTTTTAAGGGTTTCGGTTATGTGCTCCTGACCGTAAACATCCGCGAAGGTTCTCGGGCGATATTTACGGTATAAAGCCTGATAAGACATATTACTACCTCTTTAAATAAAATTTGCGTATCCGAATGCACGAATGAGCCGATTTACTGCGGCGCACAGAATAATCTACTTAATGCTGCTCGGTTCCCCGCCTGACATGGTTCGTAGCATTCCGTCGCACAGGACCCGCCCATTCGCACATTCCGATACGCAATGCACTCGACAAGTCTAATTTTAACACAAAATTCAAAATTTTACAATAGCAAAGACATAAATTGTTGAAAAATTTTTATATAATTGATATAATATAAATATATGTTAAATTATTTGGAGATTTTATTATAATATGAATACAGAAATTTGGGATATTCTTGACAGTAACGGTCTGCCAACGGGCAAGACAGCTGTAAGAGGTAAATGTTTTTTAAAGCCCGGTGAATACCATCTGGTTGTGCATATCTGGATAGTGTCGACAAATGGGGAAATTCTGCTTCAGCGCAGAAGCGACCAGAAGAAGCTGATGCCTGGTGAATGGGCGGCAACAGGTGGCGCCGCGATTTCGGGGGAAAGCTCTTTTGAGGCAGCTAAGCGCGAGCTTTTTGAAGAACTCGGAATTGAATCAAACGAAAAAACATTAAAAAAGATTTTGCGGCTTAAAAGGCGCAATTCACTCCTTGATGTGTGGATGATAACCTGTGATATTAAGGCGGATAACCTTAAACTTCAGAAGTCTGAGGTTGCGGAAGCTAGATGGGTAAGCGAGGACGAGTTGCGCGATATGATTGACAAGGGGCTTTTCCATAATTACGGAAAAGAATACTTTGATGAAGTTTTAAAAGAGATTAACCGTTATGAAGGAGTTACTGTATGAGTCCGCAAACAAGGGAAAAAAGCTGTGCTTTGTGCCATGCTTATTTATTTGAAGAAGACGATGTGGTGTATTGCCCTGAATGCGGTGCGCCACACCACAGAGAATGCTATAACAGTAAAGGCGTTTGCGCTTTAGAAAGTCTTCACGGCACAGAAAATCAGTATGATAAAATTAAAAATCAGCAAACTAAAGTCGAAGCCGAAGAGGAAAAGGCAGAAGAGCCAAAAGAGGAATACGGGACACCTTTCGGTGCATATTCTCCTATTGATTTCTTGGGTGGTGTTGACCCACAAGAGCTTATAGATGACGGTGTTACCGTAAAACAGGCCGCTAATTTTGTATTGTCCAATACAATGCGCTATATTCCTAAATTCAAGAAACTTAACAAATTCAGTAAAATTTCTTGGAATTTTATGGCGTTTTTATTTCCGTGCGGTTGGTTTTTATCCCGTAAAATGTACAAAAACGGTCTTATTGCAGGCGCGTTTGAAATTGTTGCAACTTTGCTTACAATTCCTTTTCAGAACACTCTTTACAACCTTGGTATGAGCGGTTCGGTGTATAGCTCGCAGATGGTTGAAAGTATATCGCAAAATATGGATAAAATATCTCCGAGCGTGGTGACTGTGGCATTTATAGGCGCAGTTATAAGCTTGATTATAAGTCTTATTTCGGCGCTTTTGGGCGACTGGTTTTATAAAAAGCACGCTGTAAATACCATAAGGGAAATTGAGCGTTCAAGTGAGGATAAAGGCTTCGATTACCGTAAAAAAGGCGGAGTGAATATTTTTATGTTTTTCTTGGGATATATGGCAACAGGCTATATCCCTGCAATAATTGCGACTTTTATTTAATGAGGTGATTTTATGAAAATTAGAAAGGCTATAATCCCTGCGGCAGGTCTTGGAACAAGGGTTTTGCCCGCTTCAAAATCTATGCCGAAAGAAATGCTTCCGATAGTGGATAAGCCTGCTATTCAGTATATAGTTGAGGAAGCAGTAAAAGCAGGGATTACCGATATTCTGATTATTACAAACCGTGGAAAAGGTATTATCGAAGACCATTTCGACCATTCGATAGAACTTGAAAATATGCTTCATAAACGCGGCAGAACCGATACTTTAGAAGAACTTGATGCTCTCGCTAATATGGCGAATATTTATTATCTTCGTCAAAAAGAAACAAGAGGTCTTGGTGATGCGGTGTTAAGAGCTCGTCAGTTCGTTGGCGACGAACCGTTTGCCGTACTTTACGGTGACGATGTTATTATAGGCGAAACACCTGCTATTGCCGAGCTTATCGAGGCTTATGAAGCTTTCGGCAAAAGCGTTGTCGGTATTAAGGAAGTGTCCGATCAGATGATTGTTAAATATTCTTCCTTGAAGGTTGAGAAAAACGGTGAAAAGACTTATGCTGTCAGTGATATGATAGAAAAACCGTCTTTGGAAGAAAAGTTTTCTAACTTTTCAATTTTAGGTCGATGCGTTTTAGAACCCGAAATCTTTGATATTTTAGAGCGCACACCCTTGGGTGCAGGTAATGAGCTTCAGCTCACAGACGCTATGAAAGAAATTGCTAAACTTAATGGTATGACAGGTGTAGATTTCAGCGGTACGCGTTATGATATGGGTAATAAGTTCGGTATTCTAAAGGCTAATATTGAGGTTGGACTTAACCACCCCGAAACTAAGGATGAATTACGCGAGTATATTAAAGAATTAGCAAAAGAATTATAAAAGGAACTCCCGCTATGTGTAAAACATAACGGGAGTTTTCGTTATATTGTACCCTTATAGAAAAGTCCTCGGGTGTATTTGCAGTCGGCGTTATTACCGTTTTTAAAGGCGGTGATGACTTCTTGTACGCGTTCTTTTGGTTCGGTTGTGAAATAAAGAAGTTGGAAGTCAAGACCGCGTAAATCCTTCGGCTTGTCACCGAGCCACAAGGGTACCGAGTTTAAAAGCTCACTGTAACCCATACGGCATCTTACGGGGAATTGTGTGCCGAGTCTATCGGTTAGAACCTCTGCTTTGTTGCAGTTTTTACAGTTTGTGCCGTTTTTTATCGGGCAGTTTTTAAAGAGCATTAGCGGAATGTTGCCGTAGGTTATAATTCCCTTTGGAATGGGTGAATTGAGTGTGGATATGCTCTCTGATGTAAGCTCGGTCGAAAGAATTACTGATTTTGCACCTAAATCAGTAATTGTTTTTGCTGATTCGCTGTTGTGAATGTTGAGTCCTGTGTCGGCGAGGATATTAAAGCCTAAATTTTTCACAATCTCCACCGCCGAAATATTACCGCAAAGGCAAGAATTAAAACCTTTTTCTTTGAAAAGGACAAGTCGCTCGCAAATTGCTTTTTCGCTTATAATTCCGCGCGGAATATCGACAATGTTTATTACATTCTCTATTTTGTCAAAATCTTTTTCGAGGGGTACTATAATCGCTTTTATACCGCTTAAATCTTCGGGGATTTGTTCGCGGTTTTCGATTCTTATTATCAAATCGGGAGTTTTCGATTTGTCGGAAGGCGCGGTTTTTTGTGTGTAACTCACGGTTGCTTTTTTTCGGTCACATTTTGCGCGCGCTTTATCGAGCAGTTCACATGCTTCGCGCCGTAAGGCATTAAGCTCGCTCGCAGGTACGAAAAGCCCGTCGTCAAGCGTTATACCGCAGCCCTCGTCAAAATAGGGGGTGTCGCCGAATTTTGTAAGGCTTTTAAGCGCGTCTTCATTGGAAAGCGCCTTGGTTTTAGCTTTTTGGGGGATATTTCCCATAGCGGTAACAGTATTTTTACCGTCCGAAAGGGTGAGGGATATCGGTTCGTTTTCCTTTATTACCGCTTTGACGCTCACGCTAACATTTTTATATTCTTTTCTGTAAAGCTCGTGCAAAACGGGGAACGCCTTTTCGGCAGAAACCACATCTTCTTTGGTGCGAATGCCAAACATATCTCTTCCTAATTTATTTTCGAGATATCCTGCAGTAAAGCCCGAACGTGAGAAAACATTTTTAAGGTTTTCGTTTAAGGTTTTGTCGGCAATTCCGTTCAAAAGCGCCTCTTTGCAAGCTTTTGTAGCGGCGGCAACATATTCGGGGCGCTTCATTCTGCCCTCGATTTTAAAGGAACGCACCCCTATTTCGTAAAGTCGGGGAATATAATCAACAAGTGATAAATCTTTAAGGCTCAGGTCATAGCCCGTGCCGTTATTACATGCAAAGGGAAGTCGGCAAGGGCCTGCGCAAAGGCCGCGGTTACCGCTGCGAGAACCCAAATATGCCGAGAGCAAACATTGTCCTGAAACACTCATACAAAGTGCGCCGTGAACAAAAACCTCGACCGTAATATCATATTTTTGCGCTTCTTTGCAAAACTCGGTTAATTCTTCAAAAGACATTTCGCGAGAAACTACTACCTGCTTAAAGCCTAAGTCTGCCAAAATCGGAAGACAAGCGGGTGAGTGAATGCTCATTTGAGTTGAAGCGTGGAGCGGTAATTCGGGGATTTCTTTATGTAAAACCCTTGCCAGCCCTAAATCCTGCACAATAATTCCATCAATTCCTGCGTTGTAGGCTTTCGCGGCTAAATTCAAAGCATCGCAAAACTCGTTGTCTTTTATTAATATATTAAGTGTCAGGTAAACCTTGACACCCCGTATGTGGCAATATTCTACCGTATCGGAAAGCTCGGTTATATCAAAATTCTCGGCATTTCTTCTCGCCGAAAAATCCTTTGCTCCAAGGTATACAGCATCAGCACCGCTTCTTACGGCGGCGTAAAGCATTTCCTTTGAACCTACTGGGGATAGAATTTCACCTTTAAAACTCTCGGACATCAAATTTCACCTCTACTACATAATACATTAAATTAGAGAAAAAGAAAAGCCTTTTTTCTTTACAAGTCAAAATATAATTGGTATAATTAGTGTAGCGAAATTTAAAAGGAATGATTATATGAAATATTTGGTTTTATTATGCGACGGTATGGCTGATACGCCGAATGAGGCTTTGGGCGGTAAAACTCCAATGGAGTTGGCTCACAAGCCTTTGATGGATAAGCTCGCAAAAACCTCGCTTGTCGGTATGTGCCGTACTGTAGGAGAGGGCTTAAAGCCGGGTAGCGATGTTGCCAATCTTTCGGTTATGGGTTATGACCCTTATGTTTGTTATACAGGCCGTTCACCCTTGGAGGCGGCTTCTATCGGTGTTGACCTTAAGGACACCGATGTTGCTCTTCGGTGTAATATTGTAACATTGTCGGATGAAGAAAATTATGCTGACAAGACAATGGTCGACTACTGCGCAGGGGATATCTCCACTAAAGAAGCGCATGAGATTATTAAAACAGTAGACGAAAAGTTGGGCAACGAAATTTATAAATTCTACGGCGGTGTGAGTTACAGACATTGCTTGGTTTGGGATAATGGCACCACCGAGCTTGGAGATATGACACCCCCTCATGATATAAGCGGTAGGGTAATTGGTGAATATTTAAGCGACAGCGAGAATGCGAAGCCTTTAATCGAGCTTATGAAGAAAAGCTACGATATTTTAAAAGACCACCCTGTAAACCTTGCAAGGCGCAAAAAAGGTCAAAACGAGGCTAATTCAATCTGGCTTTGGGGTGAGGGCAGAAAACCTCAACTCGAAGATTTTTACAAAAAGAACGGCGTTAAGGGGAGCGTTGTAAGTGCGGTTGACCTTTTAAAAGGTATCGGTATCTGCGCTAATATGGAAACTCCTGAGGTCGAAAATGCGACAGGTTATCTTGATACCAATTTCGAGGGCAAGGCGCAAGCGGGTATCGATTCGTTTAAAAACGGTTGCGATTTTGTGTATGTACATATCGAAGCACCCGACGAATGCGGTCACCGTGGTGAAGCCGAAAATAAGGTTAAGGCTATTGAGATTATCGAAGAGCGTGCCTTAAATCCGTTGCTTTCTTATCTTGAAAACTGTGGAGAAGATTTCAGAATTCTCATTATGCCTGACCATCCCACTCCGCTCGATACCAAAACCCATTCGAGCGCGCCCGTTCCCTTTATGATTTATGACAACGCGAAGGCGGAAAGTGGTGTAGAAGTGTTTACTGAAAAAACTGCCGAAGCGACAGGAATTTTCATAGAACACGGACCGAGTGTTTTGGATAAATTACTCGAAAAATAGAGACTGAAAAATAACCCATAATTTTACAGTTTTTGGTGTTATGTAAACTAAAACAACTATAAAAGTTTTCCAACTTATCCACCGACATTTCAACATTTTTAGGTGGACAAGCGGTCTAAAACCGATGGTTTCGCCTGTTTTTCGTGGAAAACTATGTGGATAAGTTGGATAAATAACCGTTTGTATATAATCACAACAAAAAAATTATGTAAAGTATTTCGATAAATTTCGACAAAAATAACCTCTTGGAAAGTAGATTATGAAACGCACAAAACTTAAAGACAGAAAACTGCCCGATTATACCAAGGGCGAAGAAATTTTTAATATGGTTTCGCACATCGTGGGTGGCGGATTGGGTGTTGCTATCGCCGCCCTCTGCATTGTCAAAGCCTTTTTAAATCACGACGCTTATCAGGTTGTAAGCGCCTTTATTTACGGCTTTTCGATGATAATTCTTTATACTATGTCAAGCATCTATCACGGGCTTGTTCCCCTGACGGCGAAAAAGGTTTTTCAGATTATCGACCACTGTGCTATCTTTGTTCTGATAGCGGGAACATACACCCCTATCGCGCTGTGTTCGATAAGGGAATACAACACCGCGCTCGGCTGGTGCCTTTTCGGGTTTGTCTGGGCGATGTCGGCGCTTGGGGTAACCCTTAACGCGATAGACCTTAAGAAGTACACCCTTTTTTCGAATATTTGTTATATCGCGGTCGGCTGGTGTGTGATATTTATTATCAACCATGCTATAAAGGCAGTATCTATATCGGGCTTTTGGTGGCTTTTGGCAGGCGGTATCGCTTATACAATCGGCGCTGTGCTTTACGGAGCAGCAGGCAAATGGGGATTTAGATATATCCATTCGGTGTTCCACTTGTTTGTAATAATGGGTAGCGTTTTGCAGTTTTTCTGTATTATTTTATATGTATTAGTTTAATAAAGAGTAATATCCTAAGTTACATTTGTATAAAATATAAAAAGTTAAAAAATATTAAAAAAAGGTTGCAATTTTGTAACCTTTTTGTTATAATAAGACTTGTAAATGTTACAAATTGTAATTTTTGGTTAGGATGTGACTGTTATTTTTAAGGATTTGATCGAAGAATCACTTTCAAAAGCTTCCAAATTCATAAATAACAATAAAATATTAGTTAGATTTGTTTCTTTCGCACTTGTTGCAGTAACCGCTTTGGTTGTAAGCATTGTTTCTTGCGGAATAACTGTTGGTTTCAATGTTAAATATTCGGGCAAGAATATCGCGGTTGTAAGCGGTTTTTCGGTTTTCGAAACTGCAAAAGAATCGGTTCTTAAAACTATCGCAAACGAAGATGCACAGGATGTTATAGCAAAACCGAAGTTCAGCCTTACGGTAACTTCAAAGGATAATCTCTGCTGCGAAGAAAAATTAGCAGATGTGATTATAGAAAATACCGACGGTATAGCTTTTTCTTCCGCTCTTACCGTTAACGGCGAGGTAGTAGCTTATGCCAAGCGCGAGGAATTAAAAGGACTGGTTGACTCTGCTCTTTGCAAATATTATGTAAAAGATGCCGAAAACACTTCGACCTTTGTTGATGAAGTTGAAGTAAAGGAAGGTTACTGCTTGGAAGAGGATATGAAGTCTTCTGAACAGCTTAAAAAGATTGTTAAAGATTTAAAGGTTAAGACTGTTTCTACCGTTACAACCGAATCGGATGTTAAATATTCGACCAAAACTGTTTACACAAGCACCAAAGAACGCGGTTATGAAAAGGTTGAGACCAAAGGTAAAAAAGGTGTTAAGAGCGAAACAGCAGTGGTTGAAACTGTAAATGGCAAGGAAACTGCGAAAACTGTTGTTTCCCGCAAGGTTATTAAAGAGCCTGTTCAGCAGGTTGTCGTGAAGGGTACAGCCGTTTCGTATGCATCGGCAACTGCAACAGCACAAGCAAGATCTCAAGGCTTTATTCACCCAATGAATAAAGGTGACATTAAGCAAATCAGCGCTTATTGGGGTGACGGTAGAAATCATAAAGCAATGGACTTCTCGGGCAGTGTCGGTAAGCCGATATTTGCTTCAAAAGCAGGCAAAGTAATTTCTGCAGGTTGGGATGGAAATTACGGTTATGCAATTGTAATTGACCACGGTAACGGCTATAAGACAAGATACGCTCATGCAAGCGCGCTTTGTGTTAAGACTGGCGATACCGTATCACAGGGTCAGCAGATTGCAAAGCTTGGTAATACAGGCCGTTCAACAGGTCCGCACCTTCACTTTGAGGTTATTAAAAACGGCACCCGTGTAAACCCCGCACCGTATATTGGATATTAAGAATATGTAAATAGTAATCACCCGTTCAGACGAACGGGTGATTTTTTAATGAAACAATTCAAGTTTGCTGTATAGTTCTTTTCGGCTTTTGGCGGCGGCTATAACTTGCTTATTATCAAGTTTTCGCTTACCGCTTAATATTAACTCTAAATATTTAAACAACACTAAAATAAAACCAAAAGGTAAGAGCACAGGATGTTTTTTAATTAAGGGGATTTCGCTCTTTGCTTTAGTGACAGTGTTGTGCAGAACACGTTTTATAGGATTTTCAGAGTCAATAGTTCTGTTTTCGCGGTTTGCGATGTATTTTATTTGTTGATAGCGGGAATAGTCTTTCCTGCCGAAATTTCCGCCGCTGAAAATATCGTCAATAACACCGTCAATAATCGTGTCATCGCAACCGCCAATCCACGATTTTTGAGGACAACCGAGATATTTTACTGAAGCTGCTGACAGGATAACAGCAAATTTCCAGAGACCGATTTCTTTTAGCGGTTTTTGGAACAACCGCAAAAATTTCTCGTCAGAGAATTCAGAAACAAAAACCGCCCAATCGCATAAATGTCGAAGACCAATACCCTCGTGGGTTAAATGGGTGGCTGTGTGCAAAAGCAAAATCAACCCGTGGTGGAAGTCACAGGGTCGCAAATATTCGCCGTTTTCAAGTATCGCTTTTTCAAAAATATCTGAAAAAAGCTCTGATATTTTATTGCCTACTTGCGTTTTTGGAATGCCGTTTATCTGGCGGTGCAATTCGCAGACAATACCGTTTTCTTTTTTATAACCGATATGCGAGTTTAAATCTTTCGTATCGTCATATTTTATATATCCCGCCGACAATAATAACTTATCGGTTTTTTCGGTGTCTTCGGGGTTTATCAAAATATCAACATCCCCCATAGTACGCAGTAACGGGTCGGGATAATACCGCGCTGACGCACAGCCCTTTAAAAAGACATAGGGTATACCGTTGTCGCT
>JAZNLE010000051.1:0-7902 GCA_045578885.1 Acutalibacteraceae bacterium
GCAACGCCGTTTGCCTTTAATATTTCGGTAGCCTTATCTACTTCGGCAACCTGCATAATCATATAAGCAAAACCGTCTTGATGGCCGAAAATCGAGTACATATAGTGAACATCGATATTTTCCTTTGCCAAGATTTCCAAAACTTCACTCAAAGCGCCTGTTTTATCGGCAATAGCAACCGCTAAAACGGGGGTTTCGGTAAAGATAAGTCCCTCTGCCTTTAACACCTTTTCAGCCGAAGCGTTATTAGCGGTAATCATACGAAGAAGTCCGTAATCGGCGGTTTCAGCAATATTGATTGCGCGAAGGTCTACCTTATTATCGGACAATATTTTTGTAACATCCAAAAGCGCGCCTGCTTTATTTTCAAGAAATACGGTAATCTGATTTATAGCCATAATACACACTCCTTAAATTTTACGCTTATCGATAACGCGAACAGCCTTGCCCTCACTTCTTGCGATAGTCTTAGGGTCAACAAGGCGAACCTTGGCGTAAATGCCGAGCATTGCCTTTAAAGCAGACACAAGGTTCTTTTCCATTTCGGTAATCTTACCGAGTGAGTCGGAGAAGATTTCGGGTGTCATTTCAACGAGAACCTCGATAGTATCGCTATGGTTTACGCGGTCAACAATAATCTGATAGTTTGCAGGGTAGCCGTTTTCGAGAAGTACCGCCTCAATCTGTGACGGGAAGACATTAACACCCTTAACAATAAGCATATCGTCACTTCTGCCCATAGGCTTGTGCATTTTAACAAGGGTTCTGCCGCAAGAGCATTTTTCACGGCTCAAAACGGTGATATCCTTTGTTCTGTAACGAAGAAGCGGGAAGCCCTCTTTAGTAATAGAAGTGAATACGAGTTCACCTTGACTGCCCTCGGGTAAAACCTCCAAGGTTTCAGGGTCGATAATCTCGGCGATAAAATGGTCCTCGTTAATGTGCATACCTGTCTGCTCTGAGCATTCGAAAGCAACACCGGGGCCGCTGGTTTCGGTAAGACCGTAAATATCATAAGCCTTTATACCGAGTTTTTCTTCGATATCACGGCGCATTTCTTCACTCCAAGCCTCAGCGCCAAAGATACCTGCTTTTAATTTTATCTGGTCACGGATACCGCGCTCATAAATGCTTTCTGCCAAATATTCAGCATAAGAGGGGGTGCAACAAATAATAGTAGCACCAAGGTCAGTCATAAACTGAAGCTGACGGTCGGTATTACCCGAAGACATCGGTAAAGTAAGGCAACCAACCTTATGACTTCCGCCGTGCATACCGCTACCGCCTGTGAAAAGACCGTAACCGTACGCTACCTGACAAACATCTTCGCTTGTACCACCTGCCGCTACAATAGCGCGCGCACAGCAGTCTTCCCACAAATCAATATCGTTCTGAGTATAAAATGCCACAACACGCTTACCTGTAGTACCCGAAGTAGAGTGTATTCTTACACAGTCTTTTAAATCTGCGCCTAAAAGACCGTAAGGGTAAGCATCGCGCAGGTCATCCTTTGTTATAAACGGAAGTTTATGTAAATCATCGATACCCTTGATATCATCGGGGGTAACGCCCTTTTCTTCCATCTTTTTGCGGTAATAAGGAACATTTTCCCACACGTGCTTTACCTGTTTTACAAGGCGTTCATTCTGCAAAGTGACCATTTCTTCACGGGAAGCACATTCTATATCCTTTTGATAATAATTTGCCATTTTTTACACCTCAAATTCTCTGCCAAAAGCGAAAGCCTTTTTGTTTAATTCCAAAAACTTTTCGGGAACACTCTGCTCAATAGCAGTTAACCATTCGTCCTCGGTAAAATCAAAGAACTTTGAAAGTCTGCCCATAAGCACTATATTAACCGCCTTAGAGCTACCAGCTTGTTCTGCTAAAGAAAGCGCGTCTAAAGCATCAAGCTTAACGCCGAGCGCCTTAATTTTGTTTTCAAGGTCTTCGGGGTAATTCTGCGCGCCTGTGATTACAGGCATGGGGTTTACCTGTTGAGTATTGGTGATAATAACGCCGTTTTTTTTGAGATATTCAACCCAGCGTGCCGCTTCGAGCATTTCGAAAGAAACAATAACGTCAGCCTCTCCCTTATCAATAACAGGAGAATAAACCTTTTCGCCGTAGCGTACATAAGTAACAACACTGCCGCCGCGCTGACTCATACCGTGAACCTCGCTCACCTTTACATCATAGCCCTTTTGGAGCAGAAGCTTACCCAAAAGCTTACTTGCAAGCAAAGTACCCTGACCGCCAACGCCGACAATCATAATATTCTTAGTTTCCATTATTTATCCCCCTTTACACTTTCGAAAATATCGAATTTACACATCTGCGAGCATACGCCACAGCCTGTGCAAAGAGTGTTATCGATCTTAACCTTGCCGTTTTCCATACTAACCGCAGGGCAACCGATTTGCATACACATTTTACATCCTATGCACTTAGAGGTATCGGTCTTAATAGGTCCTGCGTGCTTAACATATTTAAGCAACGCACAAGGACGGCGGGAAATAATAACCGAAGGCTCTGCCTTCGCGAGCTCTTCTTTGATAACGGTATCACATTCAGCGAGGTTATAAGGATCTACCACGCGAACGCTGTTTATACCAACGCTCTTACAAAGTGCTTCAAGGTCAATTTTAGCGCAGGGGTCACCCTTAAGATTATATCCTGTTGTGGGGTTCTGCTGATGGCCTGTCATACCTGTGATTGAGTTATCGAGAATAATAACAGTAGAATTAGAGCCGTTGTAAGCGATATTTATAAGGCCTGTAACACCCGAGTGCATAAAAGTCGAGTCACCGATAACAGCAACGGTTTTGCCATCTGTAGCGCCCTCGTTAGCCTTATTAAAACCATGAATACTCGAAACGGAGGCACCCATACAAATTGTAGTGTCAATAGCATTAAGGGGAGCTACCGCGCCTAAGGTGTAACAGCCGATGTCACCCATAACTGTAAGCTTGTTTTTCTTTAATGTGTAGAAAAGACCGCGGTGAGGACAACCTGCGCACATAACGGGCGGACGCATCGGGATATTTTCTTGGAGTGCTGTACCAAAGGGTACTTCTGCGCCTAACTTTTCGGCAACCATATTCTGCGAAAATTCGCCGATAAGACCGAAAAGTTCTTTACCGCAAACATCGACACCGATATTTTTGCAATGGCTTTCGATTATGCCGTCGAGTTCTTCAACAACGATAACCTTTTCTACACCCTTTGCAAAATTCTTAATCTTTTCGGTGGGGAGCGGATTTATCATACCAAGTTTCAAAACAGGATATTTGTCACCGCAAACCTCCTTAACATACTGATAGCTCGTAGAAGAAGTAACAATACCAACCGAATTATCGCTTCCCTCTTCGATACGATTTATGGGAGCGGTTTCGGCATATTCGATAAGCGCTAAAGTGCGCTCTTCAACTATCGGATGACGCTTTTTAGCGTTACCAGGCATCATTATGTATTTAGCGCCGTCTTTAGCGTATGGCTTTTGTTCAGGTAATACCCTCTCGCTTTCCTCAATAACGCTCTGCGAGTGTGCAACGCGGGTGCACATTTTAAGGAATATGGGGGTATCGAATTTTTCTGAAATTTCAAAAGCCTCTTTAACAAAAGCAATAGATTCTTCGCTATCACTCGGCTCTAACATCGGGATTTTGGAAGCTATAGCATAATGGCGTGAGTCCTGCTCATTCTGTGACGAATGCATACCTGGGTCGTCAGCAACGCCGATAATAAGACCGCCGTTAACACCTGTGTAAGCGACAGTGAAAAGCGGGTCAGCCGCAACATTGACACCAACATGCTTCATACCGCAAAAGCTTCTTTTTCCTGCAAGACAAGCGCCGAAAGCGGTTTCCAAAGCAACCTTTTCGTTGGGCGCCCATTCGGCATAAATCTCCTTGTATTTTGCAGCATATTCTGTAATTTCGGTACTCGGAGTACCGGGATAGCTTGAAACGAAAGAGCAACCTGCTTCATAAAGACCGCGTGCTACCGCTTCGTTACCGAGCATAAGTTTTTTCATTAGTTACACCTCTATAAAATATTACAGTTTATTATATAATAAAATTCTACTAAAATCAACAAAAAAATAGCAACTAACCGCCATAATAATATGGCGGATTTTGTTTATGGACGCTTAATGCTTAAATTAAGAATCAAAGCCATAACGGCAAGGCTTAAAAGCAAAATAAAGGGTGCTGTATAACTGCCAAATGTGTCTAATAAGTTACTACAAGCGGTCGCCATAAATGATGCGCAAATAAGGTTGCAGTTCATTATACTGAAATTCGTGGCAAAATGCTTTTGTCCGTAAAAGGCGGATACAAAGGAAGTCACCATTGTAGGACAAGAGCCGTACGACAGTCCTGTCAGGCAAAGACCTATAATACAAACAGCTACAGAACCGATTACTACCGACAGTAAAGTTGTACCTGCCGCTACTATGGTTAAAACCGTAGCAATAAGCATAGTCTTTTTTCTGCCGAAGTAATCAAACATAGTTCCTGTGAGAATTCTTCCCAAGCCGTTGCAAACAGCCAATACTCCTACAAGGGTAGTAGCCAAGGTCACTTTCGCGCCGACCGAAAGGGCTAAATCACGGGCAAAACTGATAACTGAGTTGCCTACCGCAGTTGCAAAGGCTAATAAAGCAAAAGCTCGCCAAAAAGAAAAGCGTTTTAGCATTCCCTTTGTGGTATAGTCTTTTTGTTCGAAATCTTCGGTGTGGCTTGTTGCCTTTTTGGTAGCTTGCGGTAAAACTGTATCTGCCTCAGGGCGTTTTAAAACAAAACTCACAAAAGCCAAAACAACAAAAAGCGCAATTCCTAAGCAAATATATGTGCCTCTAAAGCCAAGACTGCTTTTTAAAGTTAAATCCGCAAGATTTCCAAGGATAAGCGAGCTTGCGCCAAAGCCCATCATAAGCGAGCCTGTGCAAAAGCCTTTTTTATCGGGAAACCACGCGCTCACGGTGGAAATTATTACATTATAAGCAATACCGATACCAAGCCCTGCCATTGCAGCATAGGTAACATACAGCATTATTACGCTGCTTCCGTCTAAAAATCCTGTAGCTGCCATACCGCTTCCTGCTAAAACAGCCGAAACAAAACTTGCCAATTTAACACCGATTTTACGGGATAAAAAACTGCCCAAAAGACCGCCCAAGCAAAAGGTACACATTGTGAGCGTAAAATTGAGGGACAACTGCTCAGCTTTCCAACCAAAATCTTCGGCAAACGGAACCTTTAGAATTGACCAAGCATAAATAATTCCGGCAAACAACATTGCTATTACAGATACAGTTAAAATAAATGGGCGGTATGAAGTTTTAACCTTGTTACCCATATTTAGTCTCCTTAAAATAATATTTTTTAACTCTTAATTTGTGCCTCAACGAGTCCGTCAGGACAGTATTTTTTACGAAGCGCAGGTTTTTCAATTTTGCCCGTAGGATTACGGGGAACGTTATCAAAAATAACCTTTCTCGGTCTTGTGTAACGGGGAAGTTCTTTGCAAAATTCGTTGATTTCCTCCTCGGTACAACTCATTCCCTCTTTTACCTCCACAATAGCGGTGGCAATTTCGCCCAAACGAGAATCGGGAAGACCGATTACCGCAACATCCTTAACCTTTTGGAACTTGCGGAGTAAATTTTCAATCTGAACGGGATAAATATTCTCACCGCCCGAAATTACAACATCTTTTTTACGGTCAACGAGGTAGATAAAGCCATCCTCATCCTTTTTAGCCATATCGCCTGTATAAAGCCAACCATCTTTGAGAATTTCATTAGTAGCTTCGGGATTTTTGTAGTAGCAGTCCATAACACCAGGTCCTTTTACTGCCAATTCACCGATATCTCCATCGGCAACCTCGTTACCGTTTTCATCAATAATTTTAACTTCCCAAAGATAGCCTGCTTTACCGATAGCACCAACCTTATGAACATTCTCAACACCCAAGTGAACACAGCCAGGGCCTATAGATTCGCTTAAACCATAGTTTGTATCGTACTGGTGGTTGGGAAAATATTTAAGCCAACGCTTTACAAGGCTTGGGGGTACGGGTTGGGCGCCGATGTGCATTAAGCGCCACTGCGACAAAAGATAATCTTCCATCTTAACCTTACCCGATTCGATTGAGTCGAGCAAATCCTGTGCCCACGGCACTAAAAGCCAAACGATTGTGCACTTTTCTTCGGTAACGGTGCGCAAAATCCATTCAGGCTTAACACCGCGAAGCAAAACTGCCTTACTGCCTGCCAAAAGACTGCCAAACCAGTGCATTTTAGCGCCTGTGTGATAGAGAGGCGGAATGCAAAGGAAAACATCGTCACGAGTCTGAGAGTGGTGATTTTGTTCGGTTAGGCAGGAAGAAATAAGCGCTCTGTGTCTATGTAAAATAGCTTTCGGAAAGCCTGTTGTACCCGAAGAAAAATAGATAGCGCCAAAATCATCTTCCGATAATGCAATTGGTGGCGCCGAAGTTGAGCAATAGTTCATAAGCTCTTCACAGTTTTCGGCGTACTCAGGTTTATCCTTGCCTACAAAGAGCATAGTTTTTACTATATCCAAACTGCCGATAACAGTATCAATACGCTCGGTAAACTCAGAGCCGAAGACCAACACTTCACAGTCAGCAAGCTCTAAGCAATACTTAATTTCGTCACCTGAATAGCGGAAGTTAAGCGGTACTGCCAAGCAACCCGCCTTTAAGATACCAAAGTATATAGGAAGCCACTCAAGAGAGTTCATCAAAAGAATAGCAACCTTTGTACCTCTTTTAATACCGCGACTGAGTAGCAGGTTTGCAAAGCGGTTTGCCTTACGGTCAAAATCAGACCATGTCATTTCTCTGCGGTAAGGCGCGTCGTTTGCGCTTTCGATAAGGCTCGCTTCTCTCCAAGTCACCGCGCTGTCGCGTTCTTCTGACGGGTTTACTTCAACTAAAGCAACTTCAGTTCCGTAAAGACGCGCGTTTCTTTCCAATAAATCTGTAATAACCATTATATCCCCCAAAAGTAGTATAATTTTCAATATAAAACATTTTAACACTTTAAAGCGATAATGTCAAGCGTAAATTTTAACGCTTTAAAGTGTTGAATATTTTATCTTTATCAAAAGGAATCACATATCCCGTAGGGGAGGCGTTTCGCCTCCCACTTAGGTTTGATATAAATTCAGGGAGGGGCAACCCCTCCCCTACAAGTTTCACCAATTCGCAATAACGCGATAAAATTTACATTTATAAATAATTACGCATAAAAAAACGGAACCCGAAGGTTCCGTTTTAAATAAACTCAGATTAAAATTAAGCGAGTTCGATTGTAGCGCCAACTTCAGCAAACTTAGCTTTGATTTCTTCAGCTTCTTCTTTTGCTGCAGCTTCCTTAAGGGTCTTGGGAGCGCCGTCAACGATAGCCTTAGCTTCAGCGAGGCCGAGACCGGTAACTTCGCGAACAACCTTAATAACCTTAATCTTTTCTGCTCCAACTTCTTTGAGTACTACGTCAAATTCAGTCTTTTCTTCAGCTGCTGCTGCGCCGCCTGCTGCGGGAGCTGCTACTGCAACTGCTGCTGCTGCGGATACACCGAACTCATCTTCTACTGCGTGAACAAGCTCTGAAAGCTCGAGCACTGTAAGTGTCTTTAATTCTTCTACGATTGACATAACTTTCTCTGATGCCATGATAGTTTACCTCCAAATAAGTTTTTTACAATTTTAAAGCCGTTCTTAAGCTTCTGCTGAAGCTTCTCCGTTCTTGTCAACGATTGCCTGTACGGCACGGGCAAAGCTGGCGATAGGTGCGTTGAGTGCACCAAGTACATTTGCAAGCAATAATTCGCGGGTGGGAAGCTTGGAAGGACTTGTGATCTTCTCAAGGCT
>JAZNLE010000052.1:0-4363 GCA_045578885.1 Acutalibacteraceae bacterium
TTAACATTATATAACTTGAGGGGCGATGACAATCACAAGTCATCGCTTCTTTGATGTTTTGATTTAAAATATAAAAAACAATTGGAAATTCTACTCATAATTTCTACAAAAAGTGTGATACTAACAAAGAGCAAAAAACAACAAATCTTCCCAAGTCCTTAATGAAAAAGGGACCTTGGCAGAGTAGTCATTACAAAAAGCCCGAAAAACCGCATAAACACTAGGTTTTTCGTGTTTTTGCAAAAATCACATGTTCAATAAGGACAAAAATGGGGTTGTGGCATCTGCTTGGCGAAGGTAAATTTTTGAGCAAACCAAAAACGCTGAAAACCCGCATAAATACTGGGTTTTTGGAACATTTTAGAGTAGAGAAAAGGAGTAAATATATGAAGGCAACAGGAATTGTGAGAAGAATAGACGACCTTGGTCGTGTGGTGATTCCGAAAGAAATCCGTAGGACTATGCGAATCCGCGAAGGCGATCCGTTGGAAATTTATACCGATGCGGGTGGGGAAGTGATTTTTAAAAAATATTCGCCGATAGGCGAATTATCGCTTTTCGCTTCGCAGTATGCCGAGGCGCTGGCAGGTTCGACCAAGCTTTCGGTTGTGATTTGCGACCGTGATCACTGCATTGCGGCGGCGGGGATTTCCAAAAAAGAAACTCTTGAACGCAGGGTTACACCTGATTTGGAAGAGATTATCGAGGATCGCAAAAGCGTAAGCTTTGCTCCCAGTGAGAAGCATACGGCACTTGAAGGGGTTGACCGCAATATCTGTACCGCGGCTCCAATTATAATTTCGGGGGATGTGAGCGGAGCGGTTGTAATGCTTTCGAATGAAATTTGTAACACCGCGAGTGACACCGACACAAAGCTAGCTTCGGTTGCGGCTTCTTTTTTAGGGCGACAGATGGAATCATAAAATAAAAATCACCACGGGTTACTTGTGAATCGTGGTGATTTTTGTATTATGACGAAAACCGAGGAATAGTCATGTGGTTTAAAAACTCTTAAGCGGTAATTAAGAAATAAAGCGAAAAACTATACTTCGTCAGATGGGCGCGATTATTTAATATATTATAATTAAGAGATTTTTATTTTTTCTTTTTATGTATATTTCTTATTGTTTTCTTCGGCTTTTGGTAATTTGTTTTTTGGTCACGCGGGGGAGCGGCAAGACAGTTTTTACCTGTTCCTATAAGGTCAAAGCGTTTAGCTTTTTTAAGCGCTGCCAAAACAAGCTCGCGGTTTTCGGGCTTGAAATATTGGAGCAGGGCGCGTTGCTCCGCTTTTTCCTTAGGTGTCTTGGGAACATAGACCTTTTCCATCGTATTAGGGTCAAGCCCTGTATAGAACATACAGGTTGAAACTGTGCCTGGTGTGGGGTAGAAGTCCTGCACCTGCTCGGGATGGAGATTGTTGCGCTTTAAGAAAAGGGAGAGTTCAATAGCGTCGTTTATGGTGCTTCCTGGGTGGGAGGACATTAAATATGGTACCAAATACTGTTTTTTGCCTGCCGATTTTGTAAGCTCGTAAAAGCGCTTCTCAAACCTTTTGTAAACCTCAATATTCGGTTTGCCCATATATTTTAAAACATTGTTCGAGCAATGTTCGGGGGCGACCTTTAACTGACCGCTTGTATGGTGGGTGACAAGTTCTTTGAAAAAGCTTTCATCTTTGTCGGCTATGAGGTAGTCGAAGCGGATGCCTGAGCGGATAAATACCTTTTTAACCTTTGGCAGTTTCCTAAGCTCGCGCAAAAGTGTTAGATAATCGCTGTGGTCCACAGTAACGGCAGAGCACATTGTTGGCGCTAAGCATTTTTTATCGGCACAAAGACCGCTTTTTTTCTGTTTTTTGCAAGAGGGGAAGCGGAAGTTTGCAGTAGGGCCGCCGATATCGTGGATATAACCCTTAAAATCGGGCATAGCGGTGATTTTTTTGGCTTCTTCAATAACCGATTTATGACTTCTCGCAGTAATCTGTCTGCCCTGATGGTAGGCAAGGGAACAGAAGTTGCAAGCGCCGAAGCAACCTCGGTTGTGGATAATCGAAAACTTAACCTCGGCAATACCAGGAACACCGCCCAAGGTTTCGTAAGACGGGTGATAGTCACGCATAAAGGGAAGTGAATATACCTTATCCATCTCAGCTTCTGTAAGCGGTGGCATCGGCGGATTTTGAATAAGAATTTTGTTACCGTGCTTTTGAATAACGGTTTTACCTCTTACCGCGTCAGCCTCGGTATGCTGTATCTTGCAGGAAACGGCATACTGTCGTTTAGCACTCTCGGTAGGTTCTTTTACCATCTCAAAAGACGGACATTCCTGCGCTTTTGGAATGGGGATGTAGTCCTTGGTTTCGACACAGTAGCAGGTGCCGAGAATATCGGTAAGCTCGTTTATTTTCTCACCTTTATTCAAGCGGTTTGCAATCTCGACGATATGCTTTTCGCCCATACCGTACATAAGAAGGTCGGCAGTAGAGTCGATAAGAATAGAAGGGTGGACGCGGTCGTCCCAATAGTCATAATGCGCAAAACGGCGAAGAGAGGCTTCAATACCGCCTATCGCAATCGGCACATCGCCGTAAATTTCACGAAGTTTCTTGCAGTAAACAATAGTTGCTCTGTCGGGGCGCGCGCCTGCTTTACCGTTTGGGGTGTAGGCATCGTCACTGCGGCGCTTTTTGGCGGCGGTGTAGTGTGCCACCATTGAGTCGATATTACCGCCGTTTACAAGGAAAGCAAGTCGCGGAAGCCCGAAGCGTTTATAGTCCGCGTCACTTCGCGGTTGAGGGATAATACAGACCTTATACCCCTCGCTTTCAAGCACGCGGGAGATTATTGCAGTGCCAAAAGACGGGTGGTCGACATAAGCATCCCCTGTTACTATTATAAAATCAGGCTGTTGCCAGCCGAGCTTTTCCATTTCCTTTTTTGTTATAGGTAAAAACGGCATAAAATCACCTTAAAAATTTATATAAATTAAGTATAGCATAAAATTTCTACTTTAACAAGGAGTAAACTGTAATGACTTTTTTTGAATGGTTTTATAAAACTGTGATTGTCGAGAGTGTTTGTGTGCTGATTATTCTGATTAGCATAATTATTATGAAATATTTTTTTAAAAGCGCTTTTTTAGAGGTCGAAAAATTTTACACACAGGAAATTTTGAGTGACACCAAAATAGAAGAGGTTTTATCCAATGAAATTTAGACTTTTCGGTATAGAAATCTATGTTTCAGTCTTCTTTTTTGCGCTCATAACGGTTATGCTCGCTACCGATAGAACAGGCTTTGTTCTGCCGACGGTTTTCGCGGTTGCCCTTCACGAGTGTGGACATCTTTTTATGATGTGGCTACTTGACTCTACTCCCAAAAGAATAAAGCTTATACCTGCCTCGGTGCAGATAACAAGCTCTTTTTCGCGAGGGTATAAAAACGATATATTGGTGTCTTTGTCGGGGCCTGCGGTTAATCTTTTGCTCTTTGGAACGCTTTATTATAATTATGTTTGCTTCGAAAATAGAACTACCCTTGTGTTTTCGCTTGTAAATTTACTCATCGGTGTTTTTAATTTGTTGCCTGTAAAGGGGCTTGACGGCGGAACGGTGCTTTTTAGTGTTTTGTGTAAGCATACCGATATAAATAAGGCGTGTTTACTTCTTAAATTTGTAACGGTTATATTTGCAACAGCCATTATTATAACGGCAGTTTTATTTACAATTAAAGGAAAAATAAACATTTCGCTTTACATAATGGGAATTTATTTGCTCATAGCAAGTCTTATAAAAATGTAAAAAGCCAAGACGTCACTTGGCTTTTTTATATTATTCATCCCAATGAATTTCAGCGCCTTCTTCAAACAGCGGGAAGTATTTTACAAGCTCGTCATAACCAACGGCGAACTTGCGGTCAAGCGGTTGACCTTCTTCGGTTTGAAGACCTTGAAGACAGGTATCTAAAGTGCGATACTCACTCTTCACATAAACCTTTGTGCCCGAAGCGAAGATTTCCTTTCTTTGCCAAGGGTCAATAATCCAGTTGATGATTTGCCTTGCAGGGCAGTCGATTATATTATTTCTAAAATAGTTGGATTTTATCCAGTCCATACCGTTGGTATGAGCGCGGATACAACCCTCAATACCGCGTATTTTACCTTCGACAGTGGTAGTACCCCAACCCATACTTGTAAAGCGCATAAGGTTGTTATCCATTCTAAAGTTTTCGAGAGTGGTGTCTTTGCTGTCAAAGAACTCAATATCACAGTTATTGTATTCAAACAAATTGTTTGAGAAAGAAATATTATTATAATTGAAGGTTCGGTTTGTTTTATAACAATAACCTTGCCAAGAAAGTGCA
>JAZNLE010000053.1:0-1572 GCA_045578885.1 Acutalibacteraceae bacterium
TGCATTATTCTTGGAAGATGTTTTGTATTTTCTTAATTACACACCAAAAATACTAGACGGTAAGAGCAAATTACCAAAAGCTCCCGATAAGCTGGAGGTTAGCAATCTTAGCTTTAGATATGAGGGTAGCGAAACCGACACGCTTAAAAATATCAGCTTCACCTTGAACAAAGGGGAAAGAATTGCGCTTGTTGGTAGTAACGGCTCAGGCAAGACCACCCTTGTAAAACTTTTATTAAGGCTTTATGATGCGGGGAGCGGTGTAATTTTACTTAATGGAAAAAATATAAAAGATTTTAAGGTAGATGAATACCGAAACTCTTTCAGTACCGTTTTTCAGGATTTTAAGGTATTATCCCTTAGCATACAGGATAATGTTTTGTTAAGGCAAAGTGAAAAAGGCGACCGCGAACTTGTAACTAACGCTTTAAAGGAAAGCGGTGTTTATGGGAAGGTAGAAAGTCTTGAAAAAGGGCTAGATACTATTTTGACTCGCGAGTTTGATGATAAGGGTGTAAATTTATCGGTGGGTGAACAACAAAAGCTTTCTCTTGCGAAGGTTTTTGCTACTGATACTCCCTTTGTTATTTTGGATGAACCATCGAGTGCGCTTGACCCCATTGCTGAGTATAAAATGTTTGAAAATATGATGCGCGCAACTAAGGGCAGGGGTGTAATTTTTATTTCTCACCGTCTTTCTTCGGCTATATTGGCGGATAAAGTGTTGCTTATGGACGGTGGCGAGATTGCTGAGAGCGGAACACATAAGGAGCTTATGGAAAAGAGGGGCAAGTATGCCGCAATGTTCCGTCGCCAAGCCGCCAACTATTTAGGAAGTGAGGTGGGCGAGAATGAATAAAAGACCAAAACAAAAGTTTTTCTCAGTTATTAAAAATAATATCTATATGATAGGAAAAGTTGTGAAATATATTCCTGTTTATGTCGTTTTAAGGACAATACACGGAATTTTATTCGGAGTTTTGGACTTTTCGGCAACCCTTTTCAGTTATCATTTGTTAAACCAGGTAAGTGATTTCGGAAACTTTGCCAAAGCAGTGATGATTATTGGCTTAATGGCTGCATTTAAGATTTGTTTCTATCTGTTTGATAGATGGTTTGCAGAATTGCACCAGCCATCACAACAACAAAAGCTACATCTTAGAATGCATAGGGAGCTGTTTGAAAAGTCACTATCCCTTGACCTTGCTTGTTTTGATGACCCTGAGTTCTATAATGATTTTGTTTGGGCAATGAACGAGTCTGACACCCGTGCTCACGCAGTAGTAGCCAGTGTTGCTACATTTTTACATAG
This sequence comes from Acutalibacteraceae bacterium, assembly GCA_045578885.1. Taxonomy (GTDB): domain Bacteria; phylum Bacillota; class Clostridia; order Oscillospirales; family Acutalibacteraceae; genus UBA737. The sequence goes on from JAZNLE010000053.1 coordinate 1,313, forward strand.
AGCGGTAAGTACTGTTTCAATATTTTCGCTGTTGTTTACTATAGAGCCTATTGTGGCGGTAATATTATTATTGTCTTCGGGAGTTACAATGCTCTGTAATATAGTAGGTAATAAGGTCAATTTTAAGCACCAAAAGGAAGTTAATCCGCTTTGGCGTAAGAAAGATTATATTAACCGTGTGTATCACCTTGCCGATTATTCAAAAGAGCTTCGCATAGGTAAAGCTGACGACCTGCTTATGCATGAGTATGATGAGAATA
>JAZNLE010000054.1:0-3038 GCA_045578885.1 Acutalibacteraceae bacterium
ATTTACTGCTGTCAGAGGTAATGAATTTTTCTTTTGACCAGTCGTAACAACCGTCTCTCATTGAACGCAAGGAATTGAATTTTGTTGTGACAAGCTTTTTAAAATCAGTATCCTGTGCTATTACCGAGTTTTTAAAGCTAAGACCAACCTTATCGGCTGTAAATTCCCATTTTGGATACAGCGCGTGGAGAATTGTAAGCGAGTTATGATAACTTTCGGGGAAGTCCTTAAGTTTTTTTGAAAAAGAAGCATCAAGTTTGTAGTTTTTTACTTCAATCAAATCTTCTCTGATATAGCCCTTTACTGTTTTAGACTCGGATGTGTAGGAAATTTGATACCATTTATAAACTTTTTCGGTTTTTGGGTTTACAGTACCAAGAGTATCGTTTTTGCTGTCAATGACTGTTACAGTCCATTTTGAAACAACCGCTACTTTATCGGAAGAAGTGGTGGCATCCTTGCGGATGTTAATATCCTCTCCCGAAATATATCCGATTTTTACCGTTTCGGCTGAAACTGTCATAGCCGATATCGGAATCGCTGAAAAACATATTGTAAGTACCAATAAAAATGCTAATATTTTTTTTGTTTTTTGCATAGTTTTACCCCGTTAATTTAAAACTTGTAAAACCTTGTAGCCCTGTGCTTCAACGGCTTCTTTAAGTTTATCTCCGATTTCTTTTGTGCTTTCTACAATTGCTGTGCCGTCTTGGTGGCTTACTGTGACTGCTACAGTTTCTTCCAAGCTTTCCAAAGCGGATTTTACACGCGCTTCACAGTGGGGACACATCATACCTTCGATTTTTAAGGTTGTTTTGTATGTCATAATGCGCTTCTCCTTGTGCTTAATTTTTTTATCCTTGCTGTTGTCATAAATTTTAGTAAAGTTAAGCCTTAAAGCGTTTGACACAACACAAACTGACGAAAGGCTCATGGCGGCGGCGCCGAACATGGGGTTTAATTGCCAACCGAAAAGGGAAATGAACACACCAGCCGCCAAGGGAATACCTAGGCAGTTGTAAACAAACGCCCAGAAAAGATTTTCACGGATAATCTTAATCGTAGCGCGCGAAAGTCTTATCGCCGCGCTTACATCCAAAAGGCTGTTTTTCATAAGCACGATATCTGCCGCATCTATTGCGACATCGGTGCCTGTGCCGATTGCAATTCCTATATCGGCGCTTGTAAGGGCAGGGGCGTCGTTTATGCCGTCGCCAACCATTACAACCTTGCCGTCAGCCTTGAGTGAGGACACAATTTTTTCTTTGCCGTCGGGTTTTACTTCGGCGAAAACCTCGTCCACGCCGACACTTTTTCCTAAAGCGTTTGCGGTGCGCGAATTATCACCAGTTATCATTATAACCGAAAGTCCCATATTTTGCAACTCTTTTACGGCTTGCGCGCTCTCGGGTTTTACGGTGTCTGCCACTGTAATTATACCGCAGAAATTATCGTTTTTACTGAAAAACATCGGAGTTTTGCCTTCTTCGGCGTAAACTTCGGCTTGTGAAATAGCCGCTGCGGGAACACAATTTCCAATATACGAAAGGTTGCCGCCCTTTAATGTATCGCCGTTTAAAATTGCTGTAAGACCGTTGCCCGCAACTGCTTTGAAATCGGTGACAGGGTTCGGTGTAATGCCGAGTTCATCTCCCTTTTTGGTAATAGCTTTCGAAAGGGGATGTTCGCTCTGCTTTTCGAGTGAATAAGCGAGTGTTAAAAGTTCTTTCTCTGAAACGCCGTAGGGCATAATATCGGTGACACTTGGCTTACCTTTGGTTACGGTGCCCGTTTTGTCTAAGGCTATAATTTCGGCTTTACCGACCTGTTCAAGCGAAACGGCGTTTTTGAACAAGATTCCGTTTTTGGCGCCTTTGCCGTTGCCGACCATTATCGCAACAGGGGTGGCAAGACCTAATGCGCAGGGGCAACTGATAACCAGAACCGAAATTCCGCGTGCTAAGGCGAAACCGACAGTCTGACCGAGTAACAGCCAGACGATAGTTGTAACCAAGGCAATTGCGATAACTGTCGGGACAAATATGCCCGATACTTTATCGGCAATTTTGGCAATAGGCGCTTTTGTTGCGGAGGCATCACTTACCATTTTGATAATTTGTGAAATTGCGGTATCTTCGCCGACCTTTACAGCCTTGCATTTTAAGAAGCCCGACTGATTTATAGTACCTGCCGAAACACTGTTGCCAATCTGTTTTTCGACGGGGATACTCTCTCCGCTGAGCATCGATTCGTCCACAGCGCTGAAGCCCTCTAAAACAATTCCGTCAACCGCGATACTCTCGCCAGGCTTTACAGTAAAAATATCGCCTATTTGCACCTGCTCGACAGGTACGGTGGTTTCTTTACCATCGATAATTATAGTTGCGGTTTTGGGAGAAAGGTCCATCAGGCTTCTAAGCGCGTTTGTGGTTTTGCCTTTGACTCTCGCTTCGAGCATTTTACCTAAGGTGATAAGCGCTAAAATCATAGCTGATGACTCAAAATAAAGGTCGTGAAGCAAATGCGCGGCTGCAGAAAAATCGCCGCTTGACTGTGCAGTCATTATATTAAAGAGCACAGCAGTGCTGTAAACAAAGCCCGCGCCCGAGCCTAAGGCTACCAAGGTGTCCATATTAGGCGCGCGGTGGATAAGCCCTTTAAAACCGTTTATAAAAAACTGCTTGTTTATTACCATTATAATAACGGTAAGTACCAACTGGATTATTGCAATGAGAAAGTGATTTTTTTCGAGAGCGGTGGGGAGAGGGAAGCCCCACATTGTATGTCCCATCGAAATATACATAAGTACTGCTAAAAAACTGAGCGAAAATACAAGGCGTTTTTTAAGAAGTGGGGTTTCGCGGTCTTTTAAGGAATCGTCACTTTCTTTTGGTTTGGCATCCTTTAAAGAGGCGCCGTAACCCGCATTTTTAACCGCGTTTATAATATCTTCCGAAGACGCTGTACCCGAAACTGTCATAGAATTTGTCAGCAAATTCACCGAGCATTCATTTACGCCCTCAAGCGCAGATACGCAA
>JAZNLE010000055.1:0-18046 GCA_045578885.1 Acutalibacteraceae bacterium
TTGCCGATATTATGGCAGAGCTTGAGTTTTAGTTATGGAATTTAAACATTTTTCGGTTTTGCTAAATGAAACCATAGATTCATTAAATATTAAGCCCGACGGAATATATGTTGACGGTACAGTCGGCGGAGCAGGACATTCGCAAGAGATTGCAAAGAGGCTTAAAGGCGGACAACTTATCTGTCTTGACCAAGACCCCGATGCTGTGAAGGTTGCAAGCGAAAGACTTGAAGGTTTGCCTGCAAAGGTTATTACAAGCAATTTCAGTCAAATGACCGAAGTGTTAAACGGCCTTGGAATTGAGAAGGTCGACGGAATACTTTTAGACCTCGGCGTTTCGTCCTATCAGCTTGATAATGCCGAAAGAGGTTTTTCCTATCATAAGGATGCAAAGCTCGATATGAGAATGAGTCGAAGCGGAATTTCGGCAGAGGATATAGTTAACGATTTTACCGAAATCGAGCTTTCGGATATATTCTTCCGTTTCGGTGAAGAAAAGTTTTCTCGTAAAATAGCTTCAAAAATCGTTAAAGAGCGCGAGAACGAGAGAATTACTACAACAATACAGCTTGCAGAAATCATAGCAAATGCTTATCCCTCGGCGGCGCGCCGTGACGGACACCCTGCAAGAAAGTGCTTTCAGGCAATCAGAATTGCCGTAAACGGCGAGATTGACCGATTAAACGAAGTGCTTGATAAAGCGTTCGATTTACTTAATAAAGATGGCGTGCTGTCAATAATAACTTTCCATTCGTTAGAAGACAGAATGGTAAAAAAGCGTTTTAAAGAGTTTTGTACAGGTTGCACCTGTCCGCCCGATTTTCCTGTTTGTGTATGCGGAAAAACGCCGCGAGGACATCTGCAAACGAGAAAGCCTGTCGAACCGAGCAAAGAAGAACTCGAAATAAACCCCCGAAGCAGAAGTGCAAAATTAAGGGTTATAGTAAAAAATTAGAATTCAAAGGAGAAGGCAAAAAGTGGATAACTTAAAGTATTACAACGAAAGTCTGGCATACGATTTCGAAATGTTTATGCCCAAAGAGAAAAAACAGAATACTCGCGATAATATTGTTGTTATGCCAAAAACTGCGCAGAAAACAAAGCAGAGAAGACAAGCAGTAAGCCGACGCCTTTCTCCCACAGTTACTGCAATTATGTGCGTTGTCTTTGTTTTGGCAGGACTTTGCGGCAATATTGCGCTTCGCATCAGAATAAACGAAGTAAACTCCCAAATTAACGATGTAAAAGCCGCAGTAGCAGAGCTTGACAGCGAAAAAACTGCTTTGGAAGTTGAGTTGCAAAGAAGAATTTCCTATCTCAATCTCGAAACAAAAGCGGTTGAGCTTGGTATGAAAAAGCCTAGCAAGGAAGATGTTAAGTATATAAGGGTTAACGATAAAAATGTAGCCAAGAATTCAGACGGTGTAATTCTCGGCGAAGAGTAATAAAGAACAGGATAAAAATAATATATATAAAGGGTACGAGAGTCAAAAAGTTGGCTCTCGTATTCGGGCATAAAAAAGAGACAAATTTTTTGACGATAGGAGAGATAAAGCCTTGCTAAAACCCGGTAAAATAATGTTGACGCGCATTTTTGTTGTAATGGTAATAATGATACTTTGTCTTTCCTTAGTATCGGGTGCGAGTTTGTTCAACATAATGGTATTAAATGGTGAAAAATATCAGAGTAAAGCTTCCGAGCAACAACTTTACGACAGTCTGGTATCTGCACCTCGCGGTGATATTTATGACCGTAATATGCAAACTCTCGCGACAAGCTCTACCGCTTGGACGGTGTATATCACGCCGAATGGAATTAAGAAAATCAAGGACCAAAATAAACGCGAACAGGTGAGAACCACCATCGCTAAAGGACTTTCAGAAATTTTGGAGGTAGATTATGATACTGTTTATGCCAACACAGATAAAAATTCTTATTATGTTATTGTTAAAAAGAAAATCGACAAAGAAACTACAGATAAGATACGCGAATTTATTTCGGCTAATAAGGACCTTGAGATTACAAAATATATAGGTCTTGACGAAACCACAAAGCGTTATTATCCTAACGATTCGTTAGCGTCGGTGGTGCTCGGGTTCGTCGGCTCTGACGAACAGGGACTTGCAGGAATAGAAAGCTATTATGATAACGAGCTTACAGGTATTGCAGGACGCGTTGTAGCCGCTAAAAATGCGGCAGGAACCGATATGCGCTTCACCTACGAAAAGGTCGAAGAGGCAACAAAGGGAACTTCGCTTGTTTTAACCCTCGATTCCTATGTTCAGTACACAGCTGAAAAGTATCTCGAGGTTGCTATCGAGCAAAATGAAATTGCAGAACGCGGCGCGGCTGTTGTTATGAATGTAAACACAGGCGCTATTCTTGCTATGGCGGTTAAGGGCGACTTTAACCCCAATGATGCTTTCACGCTTTCCAAATCCGACCAAAAAGCAGTCGACGAGGAAACAGACGAAGAAAAGAAACAAGAACTTAAAAATGAGCTTTTAAACCGTCAATGGCGTAATAAAGCGGTATCCGACACCTATGAACCCGGTTCGGTATTTAAGGTCGTAACCGCTGCTATTGCTATTGAAGAAAACCTTTTAAGCGATAAAAACAGTTTCTTCTGTAACGGAAGAACTACTGTCGCAGGTCAGGGTTACGGTTGTTGGAAAAGCGGTGGTCACGGCACACAGGATTTGAAAATGGCGATTTCCAATTCCTGCAACCCTGCATTTATTACAATCGGTCAGTTGGTGGGTGTTTCCACCTTCTCGAAATATTTCAAAGCCTTTGGCTTTTCTGAAAAAACAGGTATAGACTTGCCAGGTGAATCGCGTTCGACATACCATTTGCAAGAAAATATGGGACCTGTCGAACTCGCTTCGTCTTCATTCGGTCAGACATTTAATGTCACCCCCGTACAGCTGCTTGCGGCGGTATCTGCGGCGGTAAACGGCGGTTATCTTGTAAAACCGCATCTGCTTGAGAAGAAGCTTGACGAAAATAACAAGGTTATAGAAACGGTATCTACAAGCTATAAAAGACAGGTCATTTCTGAAACAACATCGGCTAAAATGCGCAGTCTAATGCAGTTCGTTTCGGAAAACGGCGCTAAAAATTCACTCGTTTCGGGTTATGATATCGGCGCTAAAACAGGTACTTCACAAAAGGTTTCGAAAATTCAGGCAACGGGGGATAAATACCTCTATATCGGTTCGTGCGTGACAGTAGCGCCTATTGATAAGCCCGAAATCGCAGTATTTGTTATGCTTGACGAACCTAAGGGAAGTAACTACTACGGTGGTGTAATTTCGGCGCCTGTAAATGCTAAAATTATGTCGGATGTATTGCCATACTTGGGCTATGAACCGAGCTATTCTGACGAAGAAATGAAAAAACTTTCGGTAGAGGTGCCCGATATTGTTGGCGATACTGTTGAAGAAGCGCGCGGTAAGGTTACCGCCAAAAAGCTTGAATATAAGGTTGTAGGCTCGGGTGAAAAGGTTATCCGCCAGTTGCCCGAAGCGGGAAGCAAGGTTGTAAACGGCGGTACGGTTATTCTTTATACCGACAAAACCACCGATAAAACCGTAACAGTACCCGATTTCAAGGGACTAACCGCGACCGAAGCCAACAAGGCGGCGGCGACTGCGGGAGTTAATATCGAATTCTCGGGAAATATTACTACAAGCGGACTTAAAGCTTATAACCAAAGTATAGAAAAAGGTAAAAAGGTTGACGCAGGAACGGTTGTTACTGTGTACTTTAGAGATGAATCATCGGTTGATGGATAACTTTTCGGAGGCAAATAATGAAATTAGCACAAATACTGGGATATGAACACAAATTAGGCAATTTGGAAATAAAGGGTATTACCTATGATTCTCGCAAGGTCGAAAAGGATTTTGTGTTTGTTAATACTGCTCTTTTGCCTGAGTTCGACCGTGATGCAGTAGAAAAAGGCGCGTCGGTTATAGTTACAAAAAACGATATCGGTTTTGAAAACACTGTTTTTGTGGATAATCCTCCACAGTCTTTTGCTACAATGTGCGCTAATTGGTACGGTAACCCCGCAAAAGACCTAAAATTCCTTGGTGTTACGGGTACTAACGGCAAAACCTCCGTTACCTATATGTTAAAAGCTGTTCTTGAAAAAGCGGGCAAAAAGGTCGGAGTTATCGGCACTAATCAGTATATGATAGGGGATGAAATCAGACCTGCTATCAACACAACTCCCAATGCTTTATATCTCAACGAGCTTTTCTGTGATATGAGAAAAGCATCTTGCGAGTATGTTGTGATGGAGGTTTCCTCACATTCGCTTATTTTTGAAAATGTTTACGGACTTGATTTTGAGGTTGCAATGTTTACAAACCTCACTCAAGACCACCTCGATTTTCACGGAACTATCGAAGAATACTTCCTCGCAAAGAAAAAACTGTTTTCAATGTGCAAAACTGCGGTTCTCAACGCTGACGACGAGTACGGCGCGCGTTTGTTTAATGAAATAGACTGCAAAGCGGTGACATATTCTGCAAAAGATAATGCCGATTATACCGCAAAAGCAATTAACTGCTTGCCGAGTCAGATAAACTACAAGCTTTTGAGTGATAATCTCACTCATATTAAGGTAAACACAGGCGGAAACTTTACGGTTTATAATTCGCTCTGTGCGATTGCCGGCGCTCTGCAAATCGGTATTTCTACCGAGGATATCACTTCTGCTTTGGCACAATTTGGTGGCGTAAAGGGAAGAGCGGAGGTAGTACCTACCGACAAAGATTTTACGGTTATTATCGACTATGCTCACACCCCTGATGGTCTTAAAAACATTCTTAAAACTTTTAAAGAATGCGCTAAAAACCGCCTTATAGTGCTCTTTGGCTGCGGCGGTGACCGTGATAGTACCAAGCGTCCTTTAATGGGCGAAATCGCATCAATTTATGCGGATTATGTTATCGTTACAAGCGATAATCCGCGAACCGAAAACCCTACACAGATTATCGAAGATATAATGAAAGGTATACCTTCAAGCCTTTTCAGAGGCAAAGTTATTGAAGATAGACGCGAAGCTATAAAATTTGCTCTTTCAATTGGGCAAAAAGATGATATAATAGTATTAGCAGGCAAGGGACATGAGACTTACCAGATAATCGGTAAGGAAAAATTCCCCTTTGACGAGAGAGAGGTAATTAAGACCGCTCTTTCTGAGCTTCAATAATTCAAGACAAAAGAAGGTATTAAAATGAAAGACTTAACCGTTATAATCACAGCGCTTGTCGGCTTTGCAGTGACATTGCTTTCGGGATATGTCATAATTCCGTATCTCAGAAAGCTTAAATTCGGTCAGACAATCCTTGAAGACGGACCAAATTGGCATAAGTCGAAGCAGGGAACACCCACTATGGGCGGTGTTATGATAGTGCTCGGCGTTATCGTTTCTTTAGTAATCGCTGTAATCTATTCATTATTTGCACAGAACAGTTTATATATTGATATACACGACACTTATAAGCTGACTGTAACCGTTTCGGGAGTTATGATGGCGCTTTGTATGTGTGCTATCGGTTTTGTTGACGATTATATTAAGGTGGTAAAAAAGCGTAATTTAGGACTTACCGCCCGTCAGAAAACCTTTTTACAGCTTCTCGTTTCTGCACTCTATCTTGTGTCTTTAGGCATCGCAGGAATGAAGACCACAACAATTCCTTTTATAGGCGATATTGATATTACAAGCGGTTTCGGTCTTTTGTTCTGGCCGATTGCCCTTTGCTTTATTTACGGTTTTACAAACGCTGTAAACTTAACCGACGGTATTGACGGACTGGCTTCAAGCGTGACTTTGGTTGTCGCTTGCGGTTTTATGTTGGCATCGGGCTTTTTGACTCTTACTTCAAATAATGTGGTTTGTGCGGCATTAGCAGGTGCGTGCGTAGGTTTTATTTGTTGGAATGCTCATCCTGCTAAAGTGTTTATGGGCGATACAGGCTCAATGTTCCTCGGCGGACTCGTTGTTGCAATTTCTTTCGGCACAGGAAGACCTGTTTTGCTTATCTTTGCGGGCATAATATATCTGCTCGAAGCACTTTCTGATATTATTCAGGTTGCATATTACAAGAAAACTAAAAAGCGCATCTTCAAAATGGCGCCTTTGCACCATCATTTTGAAATGTGCGGTTGGTCGGAGAATAAGATTGTGTTTGTCTTTTCTCTTGTGACATTTGTAGGTTGCTTTATAGCACTTTTACCTATAGTATTTAATTTATAAATTTTGGAGGATATCGCATGGCAAAAGCAGTTAAGCGAAAAAATAATACTGCCGCGCGCGGAAAAATTGATATAACATTTTTGTCGTTTGTGCTTATTTTAATGACAATCGGCCTTGTTATGCTGTTTTCTGCAAGCTATGCGTATTCTTATGAATATTACGGCAACAGTTATAAATTCATATCCCGCCAAGCGCTTTTTGCGGTTGTGGGTGTGATTATAATGCTCATAGTTTCCAAAATCGACTATCACAACCTTAAAAAATTCGCTTGGGTTATTTTTATAGGCGTTTTAGCAATGCTTGGAATACTGCTTGTACTACCGCCTATGGTAAGTGGTATGGATGTAAAGCGGTGGATAGCTATAGGTCCTATTACCTTTCAACCGTCTGAGCTTGCCAAGTTTGCAATAGTTTTGCTTTTTGCCTCGCTTATTGCGGGTAATCAGAAGCAGATGCGCGAATTTAAGTTTATAGCCGTGTTAGTCGGTCTTTTGGGACTTACTTGTGTTTTGATAGTTTTAGAACCGCACCTTTCGGCAACAATACTTGTTTTTTGTCTTGGTATTGTGTTGTTGATTGTCGGCGGTCTTCCAAAGCGTTATATTTTCGGCGGTGTAGGGCTTGGCATTGGAGGAGTTGTGTTGCTCGTGGCGACTGGTGCTATCGGCTACGCTTCCGACCGTATTAAATACTGGCTCGACCCGTGGCTTGCACCGACAGGCGAGGGATTTCAGACTATACAGTCGCTTTTAGCTATAGGTTCGGGCGGAATTTTAGGCCGCGGAATAGGACAGTCAAGACAGAAATATCTTTGGGTGCCCGAACCTCATAACGACTTTATTTTTTCAATCGTTTGTGAGGAATTGGGACTTATTGGCGCAATTGTAATTATTGTTTTATTCTGTCTGTTAGTATGGCGCGGTTTTCTTATTGCAATGCGCTCGCCCGATAAATTCGGCGCGCTTTTGTCAATAGGTCTTACCTTCCAAGTAGGACTTCAGGCGATGCTTAATATATGGGTAGTTACCAACACAATCCCCAACACAGGTATCAGTCTTCCGTTCTTCAGCTACGGCGGTACTTCGCTATTAATTCTTTTGGCGGAAATGGGTGTTGTGCTGTCGGTATCGCGAAGCGCGAATGTCGAAAAAACGTAGAAGGTGTTAATATGAAAATACTGTTTGCAGGCGGCGGCACAGCAGGGCATATAAATCCTGCTTTGGCGGTTGCCCACTATCTAAAAGCGCATCATCCCGATGCTGAGATTTCCTATATCGGCACAGCCGAAAAGCTTGAAGCGAAATTAGTGCCCGAAAAGGGATACGATTTTTATACAATAAAGGTTGCAGGTTTCAGAAGAAGTCTGTCACCTAAGGCGCTTGTTCATAATATTTCTGCCGTAAAATTGGCGGCAACCTCGATTATGAGCGCTAAGAAGATACTTAAAAAGGTTAATCCAGATGTGGTAGTAGGTACAGGAGGTTATGTAAGCGGTCCTGTGCTTCGCGCTGCACAACAACTCGGTATAAAAACCGCTATTCATGAGCAAAATGCTTTTCCGGGTGTTACAACTAAGATGTTAGCGCCAAAAGCCGATAGGGTAATGCTTGCAATGCCTGAAGCCGAGAAGTATTTAAAGCTTAATAAAAAACCGATTATTACGGGCAACCCGATTCGACAGGAGCTTTTATCTGTTGACAGGGAAACCGCTCGTAAAAAATTAGGTTTAGGTGATAAACCGCTCATTCTTTCTTTTGGTGGATCACTCGGCGCTCGCCGTCTTAACGAGGCTGTTAGCGAGCTTATCAAGTGGCATAACGGCACAGATAAGTTTTATCATATCCACGCTACAGGCAAGATTGGTTATGAAGCAATGTGTGATAGCCTTAAAGATACTAAACTATCAGAAGATATTACCATTCGTGAATACATAAATGATATGGATATTTGTATGGCGGCGGCAGACCTTGTTATTTGCAGAGCAGGGGCGATAACCCTCGGCGAATTGCAGGCTTGCGGTAAACCGTCTGTCCTTATTCCGTCACCCTATGTGGCAGAAAACCATCAGTACCACAATGCCTTAACCCTTAAAAAAGACGGTGCGGCAGAGCTTATTGAAGAAAAGGACCTCACAGGAGAGAGTCTAATAAAAACTGTTGAGGTTTTAATCGAAAATAAACCGAAGCTTCAAAAAATGAGTGCGGCGGCGGTCAAAAACGCAATAACCGACTCAAACGAACGAATTTATGAAATAATAATGCAGTTATATACCTCTGCGTGACAAAAAATGCATTTCCGCATAGTATGAATTGTGATTTAATTTGTCTTTGCGGGGTGCTTTAATGGCTGAAATAGTAATAAACGGCAACAAAAAACTTTCGGGCAAGATTACGATACAGGGCGCTAAAAACAGCGTTTTACCCGTTTTGGCAGGGACTCTGCTTTGTGGCGGTGAATGTGTGATACATAATTGTCCCGATATTTCGGATGTCGATACTTCCTTTAAAATACTCGAATTTTTGGGTTGTGGCTGTAAAAGGGAAGAGAAGAGCGTTATTATTGATGCCTCGACTGTTAATGCTTTCAGCATTCCCGATAGTCTTATGCGCGAAATGCGTTCTTCAGTGATGTTTTTAGGTGCTATAATCGGCAGAATGGGTAAAGCGGTAATAAGCAGTCCCGGTGGCTGTGAGTTAGGACCGCGCCCGATTGATTTGCATCTGTCAGCCCTGCAAAAACTCGGTGTTAAAATAACCGAAGAGCACGGAAATCTTTATTGCGAAGCACCGAACGGACTTGTTGGCTGTGAAATACATTTAAGTTTTCCAAGTGTTGGTGCTACCGAAAACATTATGTTAGCGGCGGCTACCGCTAAGGGAACAACAGTAATACATAATGCTGCACGAGAACCCGAAATCAGCGATTTGGGCGACTTTCTCAATAGCGCGGGTGCTCGTATTTGCGGTTGCGGTTCGGACACTATATATATAAAAGGTGTGAAACGCCTTTTAGGCACCTGTCACACAATAATACCTGACCGTATAGTTGCCGCTACATATTTATCCTGTGCGGCGGTTACGGGAAGTAAACTAACTTTAGACAATATAATGCCCTCGCATATGGTATCAATTCTTTCGCTCTTTCGTGAAAGCGGTGCGAATATTGTCGTTAGCGGCAAATCTTTGACAGTAACAGTGCCTAAGCGGCTTTGCCGAGTGCCGACGGTCAGAAGTCTTGTGTACCCTGGGTTTCCTACCGACGCAGGACCGCTTATAATTGCAATGCTGTCAAAGGCTGACGGAACCTGTGTTTTTGTTGAAAACATATTCGAAAACCGTTTTCGATATGTTGACGAGTTAAATCGATTGGGCACTAAGATAAAGGTTGAGGGTAAAATTGCAATTATCGAGGGTGTTTCTTCGCTTTCGGGCGCTACCTGTAAATGTACCGACCTTCGCGGAGGTGCGGCGCTTGTAACGGCAGCCCTCGCGGCAGAGGGGCAGACAAATATCACCGAAATTTCGCATATTCTTCGGGGATATGAGGATATAGTATCAAATCTCGAATCTATCGGCGCGGATATTAAAATTATTTAAGGAATGATATTTTGGGAAAAAATTATCAAAATGACGAGTTCTTGGCAAAAAGAAAAGAACGTCAAAAGAAAATAAGAAAGCGAAGACTAAAGGTTTTCTTTGCGTTTTTCATAATAATTGCGCTTATAACTGCTGTGGTGCTTTGCCTTACGGTTTTGTTCCCGATAAGTAACATTACTGCAAAGGGAAGCAAGGTCTATTCAGGGGCGGAGATTGTTGCTTCTTGCGGAATTGAAAAAGGTGACAATCTTTTCAGGGTTTCTAAAAAAGACACGCTCGACATTTTAAAGAAAAACTTACCATATATTGAAAGTATTGAAATTGACCGCTCTTTACCCGATACAATAAATTTAATGGTGACCGATGCAAAGGAATATGCCTGTTATATGATAGGTGGTAAGTATTATACCGTCAGCAAAAGTGGTTGGACGCTTAATTCCTACGCTGAAAAACCCGAGAATGTAATACTTATTATCAGCGATAAGGTTAAATGTAAAGTGGGTACGGCGGTTGAGTTTGGGTCCGATTCTTCGCATCAAGAAGTGCAGAATATTATTGACGGACTCGGAAAATATAAAATTTCGGTTAATGATATTGACATAACCGATACTGTAAGCCTTAAAGCGACGGTTGAAGGTAGATTCATAGTCAATCTCGGCACGACTGCCGATTTGGAATATAAGATAAGGCATCTTAACTCAATGATAAAGGAAATTGATAAAAACGACACAGGTAAGATCGATTTATCTATGTGGAATAGTCAAAATACACAAGGTACTTTTGTGCAAACTGACATAAAATAAAAAAAGTTACAAAAATGTAATAAAAGTATTGAAATTTGAAAAAAGGTATGTTATTATCTATATGTATGATTGCGTACTGTTTCTAAATTTACATAAATACGGAGGAAGAAAAAATGCCATTTGAAATCGCAAACGATGAACAAAACGTAGTAAAAATTAAGGTTGTAGGTGTCGGCGGAGGCGGTGGAAACGCCGTTAACCGCATGGTTGACGCTGGTGTAAAGGGCGTAGAATTTGTTGCCGTTAACACCGATAAAGCAGCTTTATTTAAGTCTAAAGCAGATGTTAAATTACAGATAGGAGATAAGACCACTGCAGGTATGGGCGCAGGCGGTAACCCCAACAACGGTAACGCTGCTGCTGAAGAATCACGCGACGAAATCGCAACTGTAATTCGCGACGCCGATATGATCTTCATTACCGCAGGTATGGGCGGCGGCACAGGTACAGGTGCGGCTCCCGTTGTAGCTGCTATCGCTAAAGAACTTGGTATCTTAACTGTAGGTATCGTTACAAAGCCTTTCGCTTTCGAAGGTAAAAAGCGTATGACTCAGGCTGAAGCAGGTATCGCTGCTTTGCGCGAGCATGTTGACAGCTTGGTTGTAATTCCCAACGAACGCCTTAAGTTCGTATCTGAAGAAAAGATTACATTCAAAAATGCATTCGATATCGCTGATGATGTTCTCCGTCAGGGCGTACAGAGCATTTCTGAACTTATCAATGTTACAGCACTCGTTAACCTCGACTTTGCTGACGTTAAGTCGATTATGTCTGACGCTGGTTATGCTCATATGGGTGTTGGTGTTGCTACAGGTCGCGATAAGGCTGAACAGGCTGCTCGTATGGCAATTAACAGTCCCCTTATCGAAACCTCTATGGATAACGCTCGCGGCGTAATCATCAGCATTACAGGTTCTGTTGATATCGGACTTGAAGAAGTTGAACTCGCTTCCTCTATCATTTCTGATATGGCTCATCCCGATGCTACAATCATTTGGGGTGCACAGCTTGACGAATCTATTGAAGATACAATCCGTGTAACTGTTGTAGCAACAGGTCTTGGCGACGATAAGAAGGATAACAAGTCTGATGTTTTAGGTTCTATCCTCGGAAACACAACCGACGAAGACGAAACATACGACGATGTTATGAGCTTCTTCAAAAACGACTAATATTTAGTTAATACATTAAAACCTGTGATTAAGAATAGTAGCTTTACTGTGGGTCTTTAGAGAGCAGTTGACGGTGGAAATACTGCGACTAAGGTAAATGTGAATGGACTTATGAGGGCGGTCGAAAGCGTTTTCGTTAGTAGTAGCCGACGGGGAACCGTCCCCGTTACCAAATCGGCTTACATAGTTTTGTGTAAGGCAGAGAGGCTCTTAAGAGCAACTCGGGTGGTACCGCAGGATTTTTCAAGTCTTGTCCCGAATATACGGGGCAAGACTTTTAATTTTGAGGTGTATATTATGTTTATACTTACTAAACGATGGTGAATTTCAAGAATTTTTTATTAAATGATTGAAAGGAAAATTATTATGAATTTTAACAATGTAAATTTTGATACTTATTTTAGAAACTATCCTGACGAAAAAGGCTATTTCGGTCCTTACGGTGGATGCTATATCGAACCTAAGCTTAAAGCGGCTATGGAAGAAATCACACAGGCTTATTTTTCAATTTGCCAGTCGCGCAAGTTTATAAACGAGCTTCGCCGAGTGAGAAAAGAATTTCAAGGCAGACCGACACCGATTACTCACCTTGAAAGACTAAGTAATTCTCTTGGCAATGTTCAGATTTATGCAAAGCGTGAAGACTTGAATCACACAGGCGCTCATAAGCTTAATCACTGTATGGGTGAAGCTTTGCTTGCAAAATATATGGGTAAAAAGAAGATTATCGCTGAAACGGGCGCAGGACAGCACGGTGTAGCCCTCGCTACCGCGGCGGCTTACTTTGGTCTTGAATGTGATATTTATATGGGTAGCGTCGATATTAAAAAGCAGGCTCCCAATGTTGCTAAAATGAAGATTTTAGGCGCTAATGTTGTAGAAGTGACTCACGGTCTTAAGACTCTTAAAGAGGCTGTGGATGCGGCTTTTGACGCTTATAGCAAGGAGTATAACGATTGTATTTACTGCATCGGCTCTGTTTTAGGTCCGCATCCGTTTCCGATGATGGTTCGCGATTTCCAACAGGTTGTCGGCATTGAAGCGCGCGAACAGTTCTTAGAAATGACAGGCCATTTGCCCGATATTATCACCGCTTGTGTAGGCGGCGGCTCAAATGCGGCAGGCTTCTTCTCGGGCTTCCTTAATGACCCTGTTGATATCTACGGTATCGAGCCACTAGGCAAGGGCGCAAAACTCGGTGATCACGCGGCAAGTCTTCAGTACGGCGAAGAGGGTATTATGCATGGTTTTAACAGTATTATGCTTAAGGACGAAAACGGCGAGCCTGCTCCCGTTTACTCGGTTGCAAGCGGTCTTGACTATCCGTCTTCGGGCCCTGAACATGCATTCCTTCGTGATTTAGGACGAGTTAAGTATGACACAGTTGATGACGAGGATGCTATTGACGCTTTCTTCAAGCTTTCTCGTATGGAGGGTATTATTCCCGCTATCGAAAGTTCGCACGCTGTAGCCCACGCGATAAGACTCGCTAAAGAAATGAAGCACGGTTCAATTCTTCTCAATCTCTCTGGCAGAGGCGATAAGGATATGGACTACATCATTGAAAATTACGGTATAAGATAGACTATTATTGGGCTTGCAAAAAGCAAGCCCGATTTTTTATGTCGCAATAACACTTGTAAATTAATTAACAATATGATATAATATCAACAGTGCCATCTGAATATTTTTTTAGATAGGAGAATTATATGAAAAAAATAAATGCTATTATCAGCAGATTTAAGGTTGTAGGTCAGGTTATAGATGTAAAACCTTACGGTAACGGACTCATTAACGGTACATATCTTATAACCTGTTTTGACGGCGATAATAAAAACAGATATATTCTGCAGATGATAAACAGCAATGTTTTCAAAAAACCTGATCAGGTTATGGAAAATATTCTAAAGGTTACTGAGTATTTACGCAAAAAGGTTGAAACCTCACGCGAAGTGTTGACAGTTGTTCACACTCTTGATGACGGTTGCTGTTGCTATGATAAGGAAAATCACCTTTGGCGTATGTATGAATTTATTGAAGATTCAATCTGCCTTGACAGACCTGAATTTTTGGAGGACTTCTATCAGGCAGGCTTGGCTTTTGGTAAGTTCCAGCGTTATTTGTCGACATTCCGCCCCGATTGTCTTTATGAAACTATACCCGATTTCCATAACACACCCAAGCGTTATCAAAACTTCTTAAAGGCTTTAGAAGAAGATAAAATGGGCAGAGCTAAGGATGTAGAGGAAGAAATTAACTTTATTAACGAGCGCAAGGATTTTTATTCGCTTCTTATTGATAAGAACAAAGAGGGCAAACTGCCGATTCGTGTAAGTCATAACGATACTAAAATGAACAATGTTATGCTTGATTACGACTCTCGCCGTGCGCTTTGTGTTGTCGACCTTGATACTATAATGCCTGGCTTCTCGGTAACCGATTTTGGCGATGCTATCCGCTTCGGTGCTTCAACCGCGGCTGAAGACGAGAAAGATTTGTCAAAAGTTTCAATGGATATAAACCTTTTCGAAATTTATACAAAAGGCTTTATAAAGGGTTGCGGCGGTCAACTTCCCAAGTCTGAAATAATGCTCTTGCCCGAGGGCGCTAAAATGATGACCATTGAATGTGGTATGCGTTTTCTTACCGATTATCTTGAGGGCGACAACTACTTCAGAACAAGCTATCCCGAGCATAACCTTGACCGTTGCCGCACACAGCTGAAGCTCGTCAAGGATATGGAAGAAAAATGGGATAAAATGAAGCGTATCGTAACCCGTTTTTGTAATTTGTAATTAAGGGAGTATTATATATGTCTGAATACTATACTATGAAAATCGCAGGTCTCGAGCGTGACCTCGAAAAGTTTCCTGTAAGTGATAAACTTGATATTGCCGCATTTATCATTTTTGGCGATGTTGAACTTACAATTAAAGCAAGCGAAGAACTGCTTAAAAAAGCTCCTGAATTTGATGTAATCGTAACCCCCGAAGCTAAGAGCATTCCCTTAGCTTACGAAATGGCAAGACAAAGCGGAAAGCCTTATATCGTTGCTCGTAAGGGCGTTAAGGTTTATATGCGCAATTCCTTGGATGTTACTGTGAATAGTATTACAACCCAAAAAGAACAGCACCTTTATCTCGGTGAAACCGAGGTTAATATGATAAAGGGCAAGCGCGTGCTTATAGTTGACGATGTTATAAGCACCGGCGAGTCGTTAGAAGCTGTAAGAAAGCTTGTTGATAAGTCGGGCGCTATTCAGGCGGCTACTTGTGCAGTTTTGGCAGAGGGCGATGCCGCAGACCGTGACGATATAATCTTCCTTGAAAAGTTACCGCTATTCTTTAAATAAGATCAAAACGCAACCGAAAGGTTGCGTTTTTTAATGCTTAATATGTATAGTTTCATTTTGCTGGAATTCCTTTGGGGTGTAGCCGAAGCGCTTTTTAAAGAGTTTTGAGAAGTATTTTACATCGTTAAAACCAGATTTGTCGCTAACTTCATTTACAGTATAAAATTGGCTGTGCAAAAGCTGAGAAGCAACCTCTAACTTGAGATTTAATATGTATTGCTTAGGGGATACATCGTAAATTTTTTTGAACAATTTTCTAAAGTAAACTTCCGAAATACAACACATTTCGGCGAGGTGAGAAATATCAATTTCAACACTTCTGAAGTTTGTGTGAATATAATCGATCGCGGTTTTGATTCGTTGGTCGCTCGTTACCGAATCGATAATATGCTCGTGTTCTTGGCAATTCAAAAAGTATAATAGTTCATAAAGCAGGGAAGTGCATTTATAGCGGTAGCCTTGCTTTTTTTCTTTCCAGATATCATACATCTCGGTTGCGATTTTTTCTACATAGGCGACATCTTCGGCTTTAAGAATTTCGATTTTATTTTTTCGGTTAAAGCTGTAGTTTATAAAGTGGATAGCGATAAGCTTTTCGCCATCGGTTTTTTGGGTGTAATTGGCGTTTTTCGGCAGATATAATACATCGCCTTTTCGCACCGAAAAGGACTTGTTTTCGGTTTTGAATTTTCCGCCGCCCGATAGGCGTAGGCTTATGCTGTCGTAATTTCTAGGATGGCTTTCTTCGGTGATTTTGGTTTTTCTATTTATCCTAAAAACGCCTAACAATTCAAGTGAAAGCTCATTTTCAGCAAAAAACATTTTAAAACTCTTTTCGTACATTTTTTATTATTTATAACATTATTTTTTTTATTTGTCAAGTTTCGTTTTGTCCACCCATTAGAACATTTTGTCGGTTTATTACATATATGATTTGTTATATACTTAAATTATAAAAAAATAAGGAGGGTTTTATTATGGCAATAAAACACACAGCCGTAAGCTATTACGGAATGAACTATGTGGAACACGCTGTAGAGGACTTTAAGGAAATGAAAGAACACGGTTGCGATACCGTAATTCTTGCAATTACCGAGTTTGATATGGACTTCTGGTTCCCAAACATCAACAACATTGTTAAAGCTGCACATGAGTTAGGACTTCGTGTAATTGCAGACCCGTGGGGTATTGGTAAATACTTCGGTGGCGAACAGGTAAGTCTTTTCTTGCAGAACAACATCCATCACCGTCAGGTTTCTGCCTATACAGGTGAAGTTCTCAATGCTGCTTGCTTTAACACAAATTCCTTCCGCGATTATTTCAAGAATATGTGCCTTAAGATTGCAAAGAATACCGAAGTTGACGGTTTCTTCTGGGATGAACCTCACTATGCTTATCCCAAATCTTATGCTTCTATCACAGGTGGCGCTGGTGACGATTGGGCTTGCCGTTGCCCCGAATGTATGAAGAAATTTGAAGAATACTATGGTTATGAAATGCCTAAGTTTATGAATGATGATGTTAAGCAGTTCCGTTGGAGAGAAGCCCTCTTCACCCTTTCTGATACATCAAAAGCTCTTAAAGAATACAACCCCAACCTTGAAATTACCTGCTGTGTTCACGCAACACTCAACGGCTACTATGTAACCGAGCTTCGCGGTTATGATAACTGGGAAATGGTTGCTTCTTGCCCCTATTTCGATGTATTCTCAACCACCATCATTAACTGGACCTTGCCTGAAAGCTTCTTCCGTGAAATCACTGAAAGAACTGTTGAAATGGCTAAGAAATACGGTAAGCAGTCTGAAAGATGGCTTATGGGTTACAACAAACGCCCCGAAGACTTTGCACAGGTTGACAAGGTTGTTGATTTGTATGAAGAATTGGGTGTTGACCGTCTTGCTACTTGGACCTATCGTGGTGGCTACGGCACATCTGTTGCTGCAAAAGATCCGATTGAACTTTGGGATAGAATCGGTGAAAACTATAAGCGTGTATTAAAGAAAGAGGACTAATATGAACGATTTTGGTTATTACAAGGCTATAATTGAAAACCTTGAAAAAGTAAATGCAACCCAAAGCGAAAACATTAGAAAAGCTGCTTCTTTAATGGCTGACGCTATCGAACAGGATCGCCTTATAAATGTTTACGGCGGCGGCGGACATACCACACTTTGTATGGGTGAAATGTTCTTCCGTGCTGGTGGACTTTCCTGTATAAATCCTATTATGGAAACAGGTCTTTCAGTTTTTAATCAGGCAGAAAAGTATCTTGAGCTTGAAAGAACTGTAAATTACGGTAGTGCTATTATGAAGTACTACAACCTTAAAAAAGACGATGTTCTTTTGGTATTCCACAATATCGGTATCAACCCTGCTACTATCGACGCTGTTATGGAAGCTAAAAAGAACGGTGCAAAGATTATCGCTATTTCCAGCGAAGCTTGGCAGAAAGAAATGCCAGAGGATCACTTCATTCGTCACCCCAACAAGACAAATCTTTTTGATTATGCAGATGTTTGTATTGAAGATTTCAACCCTGTTGGTGACGCAGTAGTTAATGTACCGGGACTTGATACTCCAATAGCGCCTGTATCGAATATTGTCGATTTCTATATCGCACACTTACTCGAAATTGAGTGTGTTAAACAATGTATCGACCGTGGTATAACACCTCCAGTTTGGTCAAGTGCTAATACCCCAGGCGGCGATGAAAAAAATGCGGCATATTTGGAAAAATATCGTCCGCGTGTAAAAATGTTATAATGCCTATGTAGATGTCGAAATAGGGTAAAGCCTTATTTCGACTGCGAATTCAAAGAATTCGCAAACAGCAACCAACGGTAATGGA
>JAZNLE010000056.1:0-2939 GCA_045578885.1 Acutalibacteraceae bacterium
CAAGTTACCGGCTACCAAATTCAGTACTCAACCTCCAAGAAGTTTACAAATGCAAAAGCCAAGACAATTTCGAGCCACAAAACTACGAAATATACGTTAAAGAGCTTGAGTGCTAAAAAAACATACTATGTAAGAGTCAGAACTTATAAAACTGTTGGTAAAACCAAATATTATTCCAGTTGGTCTACTTACAAGTATGTAAAAACTAAATAATACAGCAAACGGGGCAAGGAGAAATCTCTCCTTGCCCTGTCAACTTATGTTTAAATTAATTCACTATTCACGATTTCTGTTGCTCTTTGTCTTATATTGTTCATCCGACAAACCCATTCCATTTGGTTGTCTGCTTTAAGCTGCTCGGTCACACCCTCACCCTCTGCTATTTGTTTAACCAAACGATTGAAGGTATCTTCGGCGTCACGGTTAAGCTGAAGAAGATAATCATACAGCGTGTGTTCGCTGAGCATTTTGTTATAAAAAGATTTGCAATGTTTTTGAATATGATTCAAATGACGTTGACCCCATACGCCGATTGGCTCACGTTCAGGTTCGTCCTCGCCGGCGATGATATAGTAATCACCGCACAGTTCATATTTGAGTCCAGTTCTTTCGTCTGTGATAAATCTCGCTAATTGTTCCATCATTATACCTCCTTGTAAATTACTTTAATCTTCTTCTGTTTAGAGTGAATAACTTTCAATAAAACTTCATCCAAAGCATCGGTATACTTTCCGTCAGCAATGAGTTTGTTTCGCATTTCATTCATACAGTTCACAACCACCCGACGTTCAAAATCATCAAATGCGATATAATATTTCTTTTCTTTCATCTTAGCACTCCTTTAGCAAGTCTTTGAATGGAGCTTCATCATTTACAAAAGTATCATAAGTGAAATTAGCACCCAAACGGAAACCTATAATAAAACTATCAAGGTTTGATTCACCATTCACCACGCCCCAAGCGTTAACAAAATCAAGGAATTTCTTTTTGCTTTCACCCGAAAGATTCTCAGTCAAGAAATCTTCATTTAACATCAAGACTTCCATTTGTTTCTGCACGGCCTTGTTTTCTTTGGTGCTACGTGCTTGTGGATCAAGGTTGCCGTAATAAAATTCTTCAATAAACTTACCCATAAAAATACCTCCTTTAAGTTTCTACAAAAATTGTACTTAAAGAAGGTGTTATAGTCGAATGTACGGATATAAAATAGAAAAAGGGCAAGAAAAAAGAGAGAAGCCTAAACTTCTCTCAATTCTCTTGCCCGCAATGCTCGTACCATTAAAATGTACGATGCGTCTTCTCATTTTTTACTGCTTAGTCTTCTAAATCATTTTGAAATGCTTTAATGCATCCATAATCGCATCTTCTTTTTCTTTAGGGCACTGCGGAACTCTATGGCCTGCTTTTCCCTTATTATAGTTTTCTCTTTCTATAATACCGCATTTGGTTTTAACTTGCGATATATATAGCGAAGATACTTTAAGCCCAAATTTGTTAAGCACGTATTCTTTGATTTCCGGATACGTAGCTTTAAGCTCGGCGGCAGTTGTATCAAACTCTGTAAGGTCGATTGTTATGTCGATATGTTCGTCAGGTCGGCGTTGGGACAAAAGAGCAACCGTCTCTACATGCGCAGTTCTTGGAAAAAGATCACACGGAGTATATTCTACAAGTTCATACCCATTTTCGCTGAATATCTTAATATCACGCGAAAGGGTCGCGCTGTCGCAGGAAACATAAACCACCGCTTCAGGCTTAAAATTGTTTGCGATAGTTTTTATAACTTCCTCACTACAACCTTTACGCGGCGGGTCTACTATTACAGTATCGGCGGTAATGCCCTCTTTTGCCAACTGCTCTGCCGCGTCGGTAGCATCCGCGCAGATAAACCGCGCATTTTTGATGCCGTTGATTTCGGCGTTGTATTTCGCATCCTTGGTAGCTTCGGGGACAATCTCAACCCCTATTATACTTTTAGCGCTTTCTGCCATTGAAAGACCGATAGTACCCGCACCGCAGTATAAATCTATTATGTTTTTACCCTGAGGACACGCATATTCGCGTGCTTTTTCGTAAAGCTTTTCAGCCATAGTGTGATTGACCTGATAAAAAGATAAAGGTGAAAGCCTAATCTTCACACCGCACAAAATATCGGTTATATAATCACTTCCGAAAATTGTTTTGCACTTATCACCAAGAATTACATTGGTGTCCTTTTTGTTTATATTTATCTGAACACTTCGAAGCGCATCACCGCAAATGCCAAGAAGAGCGTTTACAAGCGAATCACTCTCGGGCAAAATCTCACCGTTTATAACAAGACAGACCATCATTTCGCCTGTTTTTTCAGCTTTGCGAATGTAGACATGACGCAAAAAACCTGTGTGGGTTTGCTCATTATAAATACTTAAATCGTTTTCCTTTGCCCAAGCCGTTACACTTTCGGTTATTTGAGAAAAAATTTCAGGCTGTAAAAGGCAATCCTCACAAGGAATTATCCTGTGGGAATGAAAGGCATAAAAGCCCGCTTTTCCGCTCTCGGACAAGGGATACTGCGCTTTATTACGATAGCGTTCAGGCTTGTCGGCAATAATCGGTTGAGGCTTCATATCAACACCGCCAATACGCTTGATATTCTCGTAAACCTTGTTTTCCTTAATCGCCTTTTCGGCCTGGTAGCTTATATGTCTGTAAACGCAACCACCACACTGATTAAAGCAAGGGCAGTCGTTATCTATACGGCTTTTCGAGGGTTTAACAAGTGACAAAAGCTTGCCGTAGGCATAGGTCTTTTTTACCTTTAAAATCTTGACCTTTGCCCTGTCGCCCACAGCAGTCAGCGGAACGAACACCGCCATACCGTCGGCACGACCTACACCGCTACCCTCGGCGGTGACATCGACAATATCTAAAATATATTCTTCGTTCTTTTGCATAAC
>JAZNLE010000057.1:0-1966 GCA_045578885.1 Acutalibacteraceae bacterium
CATAGCTGGGCAGCTAAGTATGGATTGGATAAACGCTGAAAGCATCTAAGCGTGAAGCCAACCTCAAGATAAGATTTCCCATAGCATAAGCTAGTAAGGTCCCCGGAAGACTACCGGGTTGATAGGCTGCAAGTGTAAGCATGGCGACATGTGTGCTAGGCAGTACTAATAGACCGAGGGCTTGACCTATTTTTCAATCCTCACGCGTTACTTGTTCAGTTTTCAGGGTGTGAGCCTAAAAGTAATTTGCAGAGATAGCACTTGCTATCTCTGTTTTTTTGTGGTATAATGTGTAAAAAGTGTTTTTATTTTAAAACAATCGGGTGAAAAATATGAAAAGTCTTTTGCCACAGGGTGAGGTTTTATTTAATTATTCAATAGTCTTACTTATTGTTTTAATAGTGGTTTTATTGATTCTTACAGGTATGCTTGTCTTAAAGATCACAAAGCTCAAAGATTTTATAATAAAAGAAAAAGTGGATATAACTGCGACAGTACTGTCTGTAATAGTTATATCTGTCTGCATTGGCGGTCTTATTGCGTATTTGTTCTGTATGAATGCAATGATGCGCTAAAGTTACATAAGAATTCTGATTATGAGAGATAGCTTTTGCTATCTCTTTTTTGTTATGTGTGTAAGTTGATAAAATCTGTTATTACAAGGAACCACTCCCTCCGTCTTTTGTTTCGTAAAATTCACCTCCCTTAAGGAGTGAGACTATGTCGAAGCAATCTTAAAAATAAGACTTGCAACGAGGTTGCCACGCTCCGCTCGCAATGACATTTTTTTTACATTGATATTTTGTAGGGGACGGCATTGCCGGTCGGTAAAATTTGCACAAACGAACGGACGACCAATGGCCACCTGTACTTAATACAATGCAGATTGATAACCCTGTTATTGCGGATATAAAATATTCCCATAAAATATATTTGCTGCGGAGAATTGGTCGAAGATATTTTCCCATTCGCTTTCGATATAAACTGACTCTTGGGGTGTTTGGGCGGTGGGGATTAAAGTGAGGGTTATATTTTGCTTTGTTTCTTTTAATTCGTACCCACCGAGAGTGGATAAAAAGGGGAGAGGGGTGTTATTTGGATTAGGGAATCTTATGGTTATAAAAGCCTCGTTCCCGTCAACCCAAATTGTGTCGGTGATTTTTGTGACCTGTAGTAAAAAAGCAGAAAAAAGCGCTTTATTCAAATAAAAATTGCCGTTTATGTGGCAGGAAAACTTGAAATCAGGGTTTATGGCATTTACTGATCCTAAAAGATTTGCGCAAAGTTTATTTATATCGACACTTTGAACCAATGTTTTATTGTAAAGCGCCTCTGCGCAGTAGATTTTTTTAAGTTTTTCGAGGTGGTGTGGCTGTAAACCGTGCTTTAAAATCGAAAGCGAGACGAAAATTCGCAAAGCGGCGAGATATCGCTCGTAGGAATTTGGCAAAACTATCACATATTTGACCCCCTGAATACAAAATTATTATGCCAAAATATATAAAAATTAAAAAAATTGTTAAAAAATAAACAAAGCACTTGCAATACGCTTCAAAATAGAGTAAAATAATAGGGTAAAAAATTTAGGAGGTATATTCCAATGGTTAAAGTTGCAATTAACGGATTCGGCCGTATTGGTCGTCTCGCATTTCGTCAGATGTTCGGCGCTGAAGGTTACGATGTAGTAGCTATCAACGACCTTACAAAACCCTCAATGCTTGCTAATCTTTTAAAGTATGACACAGCACAGGGCGGTTACTGCGGTTATATCGGTGAAAATCTTCACACTGTAGCTGCTGATGACGAAGCTGGTACCATCACTGTTGATGGCAAAACTCTCAAAATCTATGCTGAAAAAGACGCTAAGGATCTTCCTTGGGGCGAACTCGGTGTTGACGTAGTTCTCGAATGCACCGGTTTCTACTGCTCAAAGGAAAAGAGCCAGGCTCATATCGATGCAGGCGCT
>JAZNLE010000058.1:0-6565 GCA_045578885.1 Acutalibacteraceae bacterium
CCGAAAAGGATGCTCTCGAAATTTTAGCAGAGCCAAATCTCGACAAAGATTTTAAAGAACTCGCCGAAGAGGAACTCAAAACCGCAAAGGAAAATATCGAGCTTTTCTCAAACGAGCTTAAAATTCTGCTCTTACCTAAAGACCCCAACGACGACAAGAATGTTATTATCGAAATCCGCGGCGGCGCAGGCGGTGAAGAGGCGGCGCTTTTTGCAGGCTCGCTTTACCGTATGTATACAATGTATGCTGAAAGTAACCGCTGGCAAGTTGAGGTTATTAACGCTAATGAAACCGAGCTTGGCGGTTACAAAGAAATAAGCTTTATGATTGAGGGTAGCGGCGCATACTCACGCTTTAAGTACGAAAGCGGTGTTCACCGCGTTCAGCGTGTGCCCGATACCGAAACCCAAGGACGAATCCACACTTCAACCGTTACGGTAGCCGTTCTTCCCGAGGCTGACGATGTCGAGCTTGAAATCAACCCTGCCGACCTTAAAATCGACACTTTCCGTTCTTCAGGCGCGGGCGGTCAGCACATCAACAAGACTTCCTCCGCTATCCGCGTAACACATATCCCGACAGGCACGGTTGTTGAATGTCAGGACGAGCGCAGTCAGTTCAAAAACAAGGACAAGGCGCTTAAAATCTTGCGCTCTCGCCTTTTAGACGAGGAACAAAGAAAGCACGACGAGGCTATCGCCTCCGACCGTAAAAATCAGGTCGGCACAGGTGACCGTAGTGAGCGTATCCGCACCTACAACTACCCTCAGGGCAGAGTTACCGACCATCGTATCGGCCTTACCCTTTACAAATTGGAACAGATTTTAAACGGTGATATGGCAGAGGTTATTGACGCGCTCATCACCTACTACCGCACCGAAGCACTGAAATCAGAGGAAGACGCTTAAATGAAAACCCAAAAGCTAAATCCTAATAAAAGCGGTATTGCCCGCGCTTGTGAAATACTCCAAAACGGCGGTGTTGTCGCAATCCCAACTGAAACGGTTTACGGTCTTGCGGCGAATGCTTATGACGAGAACGCCATTTCCAAGATTTTCGAAGCCAAGGGCAGACCTCAGGATAATCCGCTTATAGTCCATATTGCAAATATTGAAACCCTTTACGAAATCGCAGAGGATATCCCCGAAAACGCGCTCTTATGCGCCGAGAAATTCTGGCCGGGACCTCTTACAATGGTTTTCAAGAGAACCGATAAAATCCCCTCTTGCGTTTCGGCAGGGCTTAATACTGTCGCCGTCAGAATGCCGTCTGACACAATAGCGCGCGAGGTTATAAGAATTAGCGGTCTTCCGCTTGCCGCCCCCTCGGCAAACCTTTCAGGAAGCCCGAGCCCAACAACTGCAACCCATGTTATAACCGATTTGGACGGCAGAATTGACGCCGTTTTAATGGGTGAAGACTGTAATGTCGGTGTTGAGTCAACTGTTATCACCCTCGCAGGTGAACATCCCGTGCTTTTGCGACCGGGCGGTGTGACACTCGAGCAGTTGCGCGAGGTTTTACCCGATATAGAAGTAAACAAAGCCGTTTTATCAGAGCTTAAAAAGAACGAAAAAGCGGCAAGTCCAGGTATGAAATACAAGCACTACGCCCCAAAAACCGAAACCTTTTTGGTCGAGGGAGAAAACTTCGCGGATTTTGTGAACGAAAAACCTCAATCGGTTGCCGTTTGCTTTAAAGAAGAAGCCAAGGAAATCACAATTCCCAAGATTATCTACGGCGAAAAATCCGCCCCCGAAACCTTAGCGCAAAATATTTTTGCCGTTTTACGCGAGGTTGATAGTATGGGCGTAAAAAAAGTATTTATCCACGCCCCCGAAAAAAGCGGTATCGGCCTTGCCGTATATAACCGCCTTATTCGCGCGGCGGCATTTAAGGTGATAAAATTATGAGTATTATAATCGGACTCACAGGCCCTACAGGCTCGGGCAAAAGCAGTGCGAGTGCTGTCGCTAAAGAATTCGGCTTAAGGCTTGCCGATTGCGACAAAATAGCCCGTCAGGCAGTCGAAAAAGGCAGCGACGGACTAAAGGCTGTCGTAAACGCTTTCGGGGAAGATATTCTTAACCCCGACGACTCACTAAATCGAAAGGCATTAGCCCAAAAAGCCTTCTCTTCGCGCGAACAGACCGAGCTTTTAAACAGCACAATTTTCCCTTTTATCAGAGAACTTGTATTAAACGAAACAAAAGATGGCAATATTTTATTAGATGCTCCAACCCTTTTTGAAAGCGGAATTAACGATATCTGCTACAAAACTGTGGCGGTTCTCAGTAACAAGAAAAACCGCCTTGTGAGAATTATCGAAAGGGATAATCTCACCGAAGAAGAAGCGCTTCTTCGTATGTCGGCAGGAAAAAATGATGATTTTTATCTAAAAAATGCAGACTATATAATATATAACAATGACTCGCAAGAGGAATTTATAGAAGAATTTAAGCAAATTCTAAGCAAAATCTTAAAGTTAGGAGAAGATTTATGAGTGATATAAAGAAGCTTAAAAGTGATTTATTCTACACCCGTAAAAACGGAAGACAGATTTCAAGCGAGGCGCTGCTCAAAAAAGCAGACGACTACTGCGAAAGCTATAAAAAGTTCCTCGACAGCGCCAAAACCGAGCGCGAGGCTGTAAAGGTTGCTATTACTTTAGCAGAGGAAAAGGGATTTAAGCCTTTCGAGTACGGCAAAAAGTATAATGCAGGTGATAAGGTGTACTTTAACAACCGCGGCAAGACAATTGCCCTTGCGGTTATCGGTAAAGAATCTGCTGAAAATGGTGTTAATATCACCGCCGCGCATATCGACTCTCCCCGCCTTGATTTAAAGCCCAACCCCTTGTACGAGGATGTTGATTTTGCGCTTTTCAAAACCCACTACTACGGCGGTATCCGTAAATATCAGTGGACCGCTATTCCGCTCGCCCTTCACGGTGTTTTCGCCCTCAAAGACGGCAGCGTAAAGGAAGTCTGCATCGGCGAAAAGGAAGACGAGCCTAAGTTTGTTATAAACGACCTTCTCCCCCACCTTGCAACCGAGCAGAATAAGCGCACTCTCGCCGAGGGTATCAAGGGCGAAGAGCTTAATGTTCTCGTCGGAAGCCACCCCTTTAAATCTGACGAAGGAAGCGAGCTTGTAAAACTTAATATCTTAAAGCTTTTGAACGAAAAATACGGCATAAAAGAGGAAGATTTCCTCTCTGCCGAGCTCGAAATGGTGCCTGCTTATAAGGCTTGCGACATCGGTTTTGACCGTTCGCTCATAGGCGCCTACGGTCAGGACGACCGCGTTTGCGCTTACCCCGCTTTAACCGCGATTTTAGAGGTTGAAGCCCCCGAAAAGACCGCCGTTGCAATCCTTGCCGATAAAGAAGAAATCGGTTCGATGGGTAACACAGGTCTTGAGTCTGACTTCTTGCGTTTCATAATCGGCGACATTGCAAAAATGCAGGGCGCTGACGCTACTATTGCTCTTCGCAATTCGAAATGCCTTTCGGCTGATGTTAACGCAGGTGTTGACCCCACTTTTCAGGAGGTTTCCGAAAAGCGTAACGCTTCGCTTCTTAACTACGGCGTGGTTGTCACCAAATACACAGGCGCTCGCGGTAAATCGGGCACCTCGGACGCTTCGGCTGAGTATATGGCGTATGTCCGCAATATGCTCGACAAGGCGGAAATAATCTGGCAGACAGGCGAGCTTGGCAAGGTTGACGCAGGCGGCGGCGGAACTGTCGCAATGTATATTGCAAACCTCGGCATTGATGTTGTCGATTTAGGTGTTCCCGTTCTTTCAATGCACGCGCCTTTTGAGACCACAGCAAAGCTCGATGTATATATGTGCTACCGCGCAATGTACGAATTTATGAAGTAATGAACACTCGTCCGACTTTCACATATACTGTTATTGACCAAGAGTCAAAATTTAAAAGGGTGTGGAAGTATGTTAGACAACAGAATTACAGATACTGCTGATTATGGTTGCACCTGCCGTACAAGAACCTGCGTCAATATAATACTTGCCGTTTTGGCAATCATTTTGGCGCTTGTTGTGGGCGCAATTATAGGCGCTGTATTTGCAGCCGCAATCATAGCAGCAATTATTCCTTTGGTTATTTTTGCAGTGGGCGTTTTATTGGCAATCATCCTTATTTACTTTTTCGTACGCTGCAAATGCCGCTCAAATGACTAAACAAAAAAAGTGCCGTCCAGTAGGACGGCATTTTTAAATTCTTATCACAGATTATTAGGCAGATTACTTACAAAGTCAGTAAACTTCTTCTGTTCTTCAGGTGACAAATCGCGGAAGCGCTTTATAATAAGTTCTTCCATAACCGAGAGGGTAATTTCGCCATACTTATAGCCAACAATAACCTCTGGTTCTGCCGGTACGCCAAATGGATTATTTTTACTCGGGTCACCTAAAGTAAGCGGAGGAGTGATAATAGGCGGTTCAGGAAACGGTATCTGCTTTTCGCCGTACATAATAATGTCAGGGGCAACATCAAGAATTTCAGCTATTCTTCTCGCCATATCAACCGTGATTTTTCCTTTGCGTTCCATCTGCGAATAGGTGCTGCACTTCATACCGAGAGCTTTTCCAAGCTCTTCCTGGGTCATTTTCTTTTTGTTGCGAAGTTCCTTTATTCTTTCGTTAATACCCTTTTCCAATTGTGTTGCCTTCTTTCATTTTTTACTTGACGGTAAGGTCAAATGTTGGTATAATCTATAAGTACGCTGGAGTGGCTCAGTTGGTAGAGCAGCTGATTCGTAATCAGCAGGTCGTGGGTTCGAGTCCCATCTTCAGCTCCAATGCTTCGATTTTTGTAAATCGGAGCATTTTTTATACTATAATTCTACCAAATTCGATAAATTCTGTCAACAGATAATTGGAATTTGACAATTTTTGCCAAGTATTTCCCTTACTAAAAGACAATTACTGTCCTACAAATTCTCCAAGTCCATCAAGTTCAATTCTTTCGTTTGTCATACGGTTGAAGAAATGGCAATCGAGAACGGGCTGAAGCTTATCTTCGAATATATCTGCAAGGTGGATTGCCTCGTCGCGAAGCTTATCACCCACTTCATTATCACCGCAAAGCTTGGTATAAATAGCCTTTGCAAGAAGCGAATAAATTTGACGGTGCATCTCAAGTATTTCCCAAGAATATTTATGACAAGCATCTTTGCAATCGCCATATTTCTCAATAACCGCCTTAAATTTATCCATAGCATCTATAGCAGCCACAACATCCGCCTTAAAGGCTTCGCGGTCAACAGGCTTTTGACTACGGATAGAACCGATATCAAATCCCTTTTCGAGAATATCGAAATACTCGGTCAATTCTTCTACTGCTTCTTCACCGTAGGTTGCAGTATAAACTTCTCTACGAACTTCTTCAAAATCGGTTGTTTTATCCCACAAGGTTCTTGCCATAACTGTCATACCGAGCGGTGTCGGACAAGCATTACGCTGAAGCTGGCAAGTAATATATCCGTTCATACCAAGGTTTCCTAAATTTTGCATATCCTTGTGAATTATTCTCGAAATACCAACATTACTAGCATCTAACATATGGTCCCACATAAGATGGTAGTCATAATCGAGCGCATCACCCTTATAAACCTGCTGCCAAGCGTAAAGGTGTGTAAGGTTTTCGTCAACCGACAAAGGCTTTGTAAAGGTGTTTATCTTATATTCGCAAATTTCCCTATCTCTGAAATCTTCGGGGAAGCTTTCAGAGAATGTACGACAAATCGGCGCCCACATCAAAATTGTGCGGTCTTGATTTTTAACCTCGGTAAGCACAGGCGGATGGCTTACATTAAATCCGATACAAAACACCAATTTAGTATTAAGTCCGCGCGCTACAATTCCATCGGTAATATCGTTCACGATTCTTATGTAATGGTCGGAATATCGACCTTCAGCACAAGCCTCACACTCACAGGTGTTATTGTACCAGTCACTAAGCCAAAAATGAAGAATATCTACTTCGGGGTTATCTTCGGCATATTTTATAGCCGCATCTGCCATGGTTTTGCGAACAAAGGGATTAGAATAGCAAAGCTGCGTGTCACTGGGGTTTCCGCGGTACAATTTACGCTCGCCGTCAACCATAGCGCAAAGATCAACATAACCTTCAGGAACTACTGCATCCTTTTTACCAAAGGAATAGCTTGTATCGGGTATACCAAACGGCCACATATTCCAACCGTGTCCCTTTCTTTGAAGCAAAAGTCCTCTTCTTTTAACCTCGCGTACCATGGCAGCAAAAAAATCATCTACCATAGAAAACTCGAAAGGTTCAGCCTCTTTGACAGAGCTTCTTATGTGTGTGTACCATGTTCTAAAGAACATATAGCAAAGACTATCCTGAATATAGTATGAGTTAAAACCCACTTTAGGGAGCCATTCAATCATATCGGTAACATTCTCAATTTTAAGCGCCCCTTCGGTACACATTGTACGAAGACGGACATCAGCCTTCTCGTTTAACTCAATATCAATAGGATTGCATTTTTCGGGATAGTGTGTGCCGTTAGGACCG
>JAZNLE010000059.1:0-11059 GCA_045578885.1 Acutalibacteraceae bacterium
GCTCGAAAGCGGTTTGCCCTCAACACAGAGGGTGAAAATATCGCTGTTTCCAGGAATTTTCTTTATAATCATTTCGGCTTCGCGTGATAGCACTGAGTCGATGTCTGCCTGTGACGGCTTTTCGGGAAGTCTTACGGGCTCAAGCTCGGTAATATTAAGGGTGCAGTAACGCGAAAGCCGTTTTTCGTATTCCGAAACGGCGCTTGCAAGGTACTTTTCTTTGAGTTTTCCGAGGCAAATAATTGATACCTTAATCATATAACCGTCACCCCGTTTGCGCTTGGTTTTGCGACAGTTAGGATATAGTCCTTGTCAATCTGCGCGCCTAAGTCCATTAGCGTCGCTGTAGCACAGCTTTTAGCAAGCAACGGTGTGTTGTTGTGTTGGCTTAAATGTCCTAAAATAAACCGCTTTGTGCCGTTTTGGAAAAGCCTTTTAAGCTCTGCGGCGCAGATATTGTTTGAAATATGGCCGTGGTCGGAGAGGATTCTCGCCTTTAAAAAGGGCGGATAGGGGCCGTTTTTGAGCATCTCGATATCGTGGTTTGATTCCATCAAAACAACATCGCTACCCGAAATAGCGTCGCGAACAGTATCGGTCACAATACCTAAATCGGTGCAAACCGACACTTTTTTATGGTCGGGAAGCAAAAAGGTGTAACCACTCGAACCGACACAGTCGTGGCTCGTAGCAAAACGCAAAATTTCTATACCACCGACAGTAATCGGTTTTTGGTCGATAATGATTATCTCGGTTTTGGCGGGAATGACGCCACTTTTTGTAAGGTTTTCGGCTGTCTGTTTTGAGGCGATAAGGTGTGCCGAGGTTTTGTTTAAAAAGGTTTTAAGCCCTTTTATATGGTCGGAATGCTCGTGGGTGACGGCTACCGCCAATATTTCGTCGGGTGATGCATCGGCAAATTGTAAATTCTGACAGATGCCCTTAAAAGATGCGCCTGCATCAATAAGAATACTGCCGTCCCTTGTGCCGATATATGTACTGTTTCCTGTGGAACCGCTATAAAGCGGACAAATTTTTGACATTAAATTACTTCCTTTTAAAAAACAGGTCAACTTAAGTTGACCTGTAATTTATGCTTGTTTTAAAACTTCGGTTGTTTCGGGGTAATATACGCGCTTGATATCGGCGCCTAAAGCCCCGAACTTTTCAACAACATCTTCATAGCCTCGGTCAATACGCTCGATTTCCTCAACCTCGGTAATTCCCTCTGCCACAAGACCTGCGATAAGCATTGCCGCGCCTGCGCGAAGGTCGACCGCTTTTACGGGAGCGCCGTTTAAGGTTTCAACACCTGTGATAACCGCCATTTTGCCGTCAACCTGAATGTCAGCGCCCATAAGGGTTAACTGGTCGACATATCTGAAGCGACTGTCCCACACACCCTCGGTTACAATGCTTGTGCCTTCCGCTAAAGCGAGAACCGTTGCAATCTGAGGTTGCATATCAGTAGGGAAGCCAGGGTGGGGCATAGTTTTGACATTGCATTTTTTAGGTCTGCGGTCCATTGTAACGCGCACCGCTTCGTCATATTCGGTAATGGTAGCACCTGTTTCGCGAAGCTTTGCGATTATTGATTCAAGGTGCTTAGGGGTTACATTATCAATAAGCACATCACCGCCTGTTGCTACTGCTGCCGCCATATAGGTGCCGGCTTCAATCTGGTCGGGGATAATGCTATAAGTTGTACCGCTAAGCGATTCAACACCGCGGATTTTAATGATATTTGTACCTGCGCCCATAATGTTTGCGCCCATTGAGTTTAAGAAGTTCGCAAGGTCAACAATGTGTGGTTCTCTTGCGGCGTTTTCGATAACGGTAAGGCCCTTTGCCTTAACGGCGGCGAGCATTATGTTGATAGTAGCGCCCACAGACACCACATCAAGATAAATTGATGAGCCGTTAAGTTCTTCTGCTACAGCATCTACAAGACCGTTTTCAAAGGTGATTTTAGCACCCAAGGCCTCGAAGCCTTTGATATGCTGGTCGATAGGGCGAACACCGAAATTACAACCACCCGGAGGCGCCACGCGCGCCTTTTTCATTCTGCCAAGCAACGCGCCCAAAAAATAACTCGAAGCGCGCATACCCTCTGCCATCTGTTTTGAAACGACAAAGGAGTTTGCGTGGCGGGGGTCGATTTCAACGGTTGACTTATTTATGGTTCTGATGCTTGCGCCCAATGTCTTCATAGCGTAAAGGATGTTGGTTACATCTGAGATATTGGGAATATTTTCAATTATACAAGGACTGTCTGCTAATAAAACTGCGGGGAGAATTGCAACAGCGGCATTTTTTGCACCGCTGATACGGACTGTGCCTTTTAAGGCTTTTCCGCCTGAAATTACAAATTTCTCCAAAATAGCCCCTCCAGTCGTGAATTTTCTTTATTATTATATCCGAAAAGTTGATATCTATTTGTTAATACAATTATTATATACTATATATAGGGTAATTGTCAATTACAATTAAAAAAAGGTGAAAAAACTTTTGGCTTTTTCACCTTTTAAAGTTAGTTAATTTTTCCGTAAAGCGGAATGTCGCTGTCTTTTTTCGGCTCTCTTGCTGGAGCGGAAGTAACGGTATTATTGCTACGGCTCTGACGCGGACGGTTATTACCACGACGACGGTCGTCACGGCGGCGCAAGGGTTTAAGCTCAGTACCCTCAATGCCGATTACAACGCGGCGGTCATTGCCTTCGCCAAACGAAGCAGAGATTACACCGTCAAAATTTTGAACAGCAGTATGGATAATTCTGCGCTCGTAGGGGTTCATAGGCTCTAATGTACGGCATTTGCCTGTTTCGATAACCTGTTTGCAGATTTTGGAAGCGAGGTTTATAAGAGTTTCTTCTCTTCTTTGACGGTAGTCGCCGATGTTAAGAGATACCTTATAATATCCGCCGCCGCTGTTAGCGGCAAGACCTGCAAGATATTGTAAAGAGTCGAGAGTTTCACCTCTGTGGCCGATTATAACGCCCAAGCCTTCGCCCTGAAGCTCAATCATAGCTGAATTTTCTTTTTCGGCAACCTTTACAGAAAGATTGGTGCAACCGAGATTTTCGAGTATCGGCTTTAAGTAGGCGATAGCTTTTGCCGCGCGAGAATCTGCGGCGAGCTCCTTTTCGTCAACAAAAGCCAAATCTTCTTTCTTTTCAATCGCTTGTTTTGGTTTTGTGGTTTCTTTTTTATCCTGTTTTTTAGGTGCAGAAGTTTCTTTTTTAACAGTTTTTACTTTTGCAGGCTTCGGATCAGGGAGCTCGATAAAAGCCTTAACCTCAGCCTTGCTTCCGCCGAAAAGACCTAAAACTTTCTTTTTTGGAAAAGCGAGTACATCAAACTGTATATCTGCATCCTCTTTTTCATTTAATTTTATAACGGCATTTTCTTTGGCTTCTTCAATAGTTGCGCCATAGCCGATTGCTTCTTTAATCAAGAGATTATCCTCCTTAAATTAGTCGTTGTTGCTTAATTTTTTAATCTGTCCTTCTTCAAAATCGCACTGCTTCAAAAGCTCCTTACTGCGTTCTTTGGAAAGAAGCTTGTGCGGGCCGTAAAAATACTGAACGGCAACCTGTGCTAAACCGCCTATGAGCGAAGAACAAGCCCAGTAGAATGTAACACCGCCAGGCAACGAGAAACCGATGAAGAGCGAAATCAGAGGCATTGTGAGCATCATACCTGTCATGCTCGGAGCATCGGGGTTGGTTTTTTTCTGAAGCTTCATTGAAAATACGCTTGAAACCATTTGTGCGGCAAATGCTAAAAGTGGCATAATCCAGATAGTCTGGAAATCGCCGAAGATATTGAACGAGAACTTGGGAGTCTCGGTTAAGTTTATACCGAAGAAGTTGAAGTTAATATCCTTGCAGGCTTCTAAAATTGCGGGGGAGTTGATTTGTCCGCCTAAAACGGCACCGATAACCTGAAGCTCGCTTCTGCCCTGAACGATTTTAACACCTGTGGCTTCCAATGCCTTTGTTGCGGCGGTTAAAACTTCTGCGTCAACGCTCATAAGGTAGGTAATAGGGCTCATTATAAGCCAGTAAATACTCATCATTATAACAAGACGGATAATCATTGGCAGACAACCGCCCGACATTGAAACGCCTTCTTGCTGATAAAGTTCCTGCATAGCCATTGAATATTTCTGCTTGTCGTCACCGTATTTTTCTTTTAACGCGTCAAGCTTGGGCTTAATACGAAGCTGACTTACGGCAGACTTCTGGCTTTTGATGGTAAGCGGAATGAAAACAATGTTTATAAGCAGGGTGAAAATAAATACTGCGGCTGCAAAGTTGCCCTGAAAGGCGCTCGCAATAAATCTTAAAACCCAACCTAAAGGTATGTTAATAATATTAAATAATTTATCCATTTATACACCCGTCCATTCAAAACAAAATGGTAATTTTCAAATTTAGTGTTTCTTTTGGGGTACAGGGTCGTACCCACCCTTGCAAAAGGGGTTGCAACGAAGAATTCTCCAGAATGCCAACACAGAACCTTTAAAAGCGCCGTGAACGGTGATTGCTTCAATAGCATATTGCGAACAGCAGGGTTCAAAACGGCAGCAAGGGATTTTGCGCGGAGAAATCGCGCGTTGGTAAAATCTAATAAGTTTAATCAGCGTTCTTTTCATTATCAAAGGTTTTTAAAACACCGACAGAGTCGAGAATTTTTAAAAGACTTAAGGTCACTTCGGTGCTTTTTACATTCAAAATTCGTGTTCTTGCGACAATCACAAAATCATGCCCCCCAAGAATACGGGGACAAACCGTACCGAATGCCGCCGTTATAACGCGTTTTGCACGGTTGCGTTTTACGGCGTTGCCGATTTTTTTACCGACGGTTATGCCGAGTCTTACATTACTATAACGGTTTTTCCATATATAAATTACAAAATACGGTGTTACATATGATTTACCTTTATTATAAACCCGACGGAAATCACGGTTTTCCTTCAACTTAGATATTTTCATAATAAAAGGAAAAGCCACGTGGAAGTGGCTTTTAATATGATAATTTCTTTCTTCCTTTTGCTCTGCGGCGTGCAAGTACCTTGCGGCCGTTAGCAGTAGCCATTCTCTTTAAGAAACCGTGCTCTTTCTTGCGGTGAAGCTTTTTCGGTTGATATGTTCTTTTCAACTTCGTTACCCTCCTTAATATTAACTTAGCGGTTAAAAAAGCGCGAAAAAATCCGCACATAACCTTTCAATTGTAGATTATACCCCAAAACACCCCTCGGTGTCAATAAAAACTTTTAAAACAGAAAAAAATTATTGGAATAAAAAAACACTTGATTTTTCTGAAAAGATGTGATATTATTATTTGGCTAATGTGATAGAAAGGAGTGACAACGATGAAAGAAGGACTTCATCCTGAGTATGAAAAGGTAACAATAAAGTGCGCTTGTGGTGCTGAGTTCGAAACTCGTTCCACTAAAAAGGATATCCGTTTGGATATCTGCTCTAAATGTCATCCGTTCTTTACAGGTAAGCAAAAGTTGGTTGATACCGGCGGACGTGTTGATAGATTCAATAAGCGTTTCAATATTGGAAAATAATTACCTTAAAACCGCACTGCCGAAGACGGCGGGTGCGGTTTTTTAAACTAAAAGGGGGTATTTCTTTGGACACATATTTGACCGTCTTTGACGAAACACAAACTGAATATGTCGAAAAGCGCTCGCGCTTTATAGCAACGCTTCGCCATTGCGAAACAGAGCAGGAAGCGTCGGCTTTTTTGGAAGAAATGCGCTCTAAATATTGGGATGCGAGGCATAACTGTTTTGCGTACTCGGTAGATTGCGGTAAGCTTTGCCGCTTTTCTGACGACGGCGAGCCTCACGGAACGGCAGGAAAACCGATGCTTGATGTTATTGTAGGCTCGGGAATTACCAATATCGCCGTTGTGGTGACGCGTTATTTCGGCGGTGTGCTTTTGGGCACAGGCGGACTTGTCCGCGCATATTCGAAATCGGTGCAGGATGTTTTGTCGGATGCAGAGGTTTTTAAAATGGTGCCGAGCGCGGTGCTTACTATCACCTGCGAGTATACCGACCACGGAAAGCTTGTGAATTTAATTGGCTTATGTGACGGGGTTATTACCGATACCGAGTTTACTGAAAATGTGACGGTTGAGTTTTATTTGAAAGAGGAAGATATTGACAGTTTTGAGAAAAAACTCACTGAAACCTTCAGCGCAAGGCTGAACTACGAAATAAAAGAGAAAAAATTGACACCTTTTAAAGAAAAATAAAGGAATTCGCTTGTTTTTTGCAAATATATATAATGAAGGGGTGGTAAAATGGATTGTCCGAGAATTATAACCGAACAGAATGAGAAGTTAATACTATCAGAAAATGCTACCCTTTGCGTAAATTCTAAAGGCAGGGCGCGGAGCGAAGAAAAGTGTAACTTGAGAACCGATTTTCAGCGCGACCGCGATAGGATAATTCATTCCAAGGCTTTCCGCCGACTAAAGCACAAGACGCAGGTGTTTTTATCGCCTGAGTCTGACCATTACCGCACCCGTTTAACCCATACTTTAGAAGTAGCACAGATTGCGCGCACCCTTTCGCGTGCGTTACGGCTTAACGAGGACTTGACCGAGGCTATCGCTTTAGGTCACGATTTGGGACATACTCCTTTCGGCCACGCTGGAGAGCGGGCACTTGATGCGCTTTTACCCTTTGAGTTCACGCATTATGAACAGAGTGTGAGGGTTTGCGAAAAGCTTGAAAAACAGGGAAAAGGGCTTAACCTTACATACGAGGTTTTGGACGGTATTGAGCGCCATACAAAAGGCGAGTTTTCGAAAACCCTTGAAGGCAAGATTGTCCGTTTTGCTGACCGTATTGCCTATATAAACCACGATATTGACGATGCTATCCGCGCAGGTGTTATTTCGGCCGAGCAGATACCGAAAGATATAGTTGCTCATTTAGGAAATAATAAAAGTGCCCGTATAAGCACCCTTGTAAATTCTGTTGTGAATAATAGCAAAGACGATATCGTAATGGACAGCGAAACCGAAAAATATTATAATCTTTTGCACGAATTTTTGTTCCAGTCGGTTTATAAAAACCCTGTTGCAAAATCGGAAGAAACCAAGGTTTACGGTATTATCGAGGGTATTTTTAATCACCTTATAAAAAAACCTGAAAAGATGGGTGGCGAATTTTTGAAAATCATCGAAACCGAGGGAGAAAAACGCGCTATAGCGGATTATATCGCAGGTATGACGGACCATTACGCTATAACCGTTTATTCGGATATTTATATCCCGAAGGCTTGGAAAATTTAATGTACCAAATTCGGCATAAAGTTTAAGTTATAATAAATTTATTAAAAAGGGGTGGAATTATGGCAATACCGCATGAGGTTATTGAAGAAATTAAATACCGAAATGAAATTGAATCGGCAATTTCACAATATGTAAATCTTAAGCGCAGAGGTAAAAACCTTGTGGGACTTTGCCCGTTCCACAGCGAAAAAACCCCTTCGTTTACAGTTTATCCCGAAAACGGCTCGTTTTACTGCTTTGGCTGTGGTGTCGGCGGTGATGTGATAACCTTTACGGGACTTATTGAGAATCTCGATTATATCGAATCGGTAAAATTATTGGCTGAAAAAAGTGGTGTTACTTTACCGCAAGACGGCTATGACGATTCGATGCAGAAGCTTAAAAACAGGGTTTACGATATCAACCGCGAAGCCGCAAAGTTTTTCCACAGTTACTTAATGAGTGAGGGCGGAAAGTGGGCGCGTGAATACCTTGTAGGGCGTGGACTTACATTAAAAACTATAAAGCAGTTTGGCTTAGGTGCCGCGCCTGACAGTTGGGACAGCCTTATAAATCATCTTAAAGAAAAAGGCTTTACTATAAGCGAAATGCTGACGGCGAATGTTATCGGCAAAAGCCAGCGAGGCAGTTACTACGACCGCTTTAGAAAAAGGGTTATGTTCCCGATAATCAATATCAGAGGTAATGTTGTCGGCTTCAGCGGACGAGCAATGCCTGGAGACGACAAGGCAGGCGGAAAATATGTCAACACCTCGGACACGCCTGTTTACAAAAAGAGCGAAAACCTTTTTGGTATAAATTATGCTAAAAATAATTGCGCTGAGCAGATAATTCTGGTTGAGGGTAATATGGATGTTATCTCTCTGCATCAGGCAGGATTTTCCAATGCGGTAGCGCCTTTGGGCACGGCATTTACACCCGAGCAGGTGAACTTAATAGCGAGGTACACAAAGGAGATTGTGCTGATGCTCGATGCCGACGCGGCAGGGCAAAAGGCGATACGGCGAGCGTCACAGTTGCTTCAGAATACAGGGCTTAATGTACGGGTTGTGGTAATACCTGACGGCAAAGATCCTGACGAGTTCATAAAGAAAAACGGCGCCGACAGGTTCAAAGCACTTCTTTTGGGAGCGGTCAGCGATATCGAGTATAAGTTGCTTATGGCGGCTGACGGATTGCTTCTCGATACCGACGACGGAAGACTTCGCTATCTTTCAAATGCGGCGCAGATTCTCTCGACCGTAGACGATGTGATGGCGAGGGATATATACATCGGGAGACTTTGTGAAAAATACGGTGTTTCGAGGACGGCGCTTACAACTAAGGTCGAGGAATACCGAAAGCAGAATAAACGCACTCAGCGTCGTCAGGAAATAAACGATGTTATAAGGCCAAAATTCACAAAGGACGATATAAACCCCGAAAGGCGAAAATCGGTAAAAGGTGTCGCGGCGGAGGAAACGCTCATAGCGGTGCTTTTGCAGCATCCCGACTTTCTCGATTATGCGAAAGAAAATCTGTCTGAGGATAAAATGATAACCGACCTTAACCGTAGGGTTTATAAAACCTTGCTTGAGGTGAATCAAGAGGGTAGGACACCCGATATTTCGGTTTTTGCGCAGAGCTTTAATTCGGGCGAAGTGGGGTATCTTGTATCGCTTCAGAATGGCAATAAAGCAGGAAATAACGCGAAAACTGTATTAAAAGACTGTATAAAGGTAATATTAGAAGAGAATATGCTTCTCGATTTCGGCAAAGAGAATACCGAAAATACAGAAGATTGGGCTTCTAAGTTACAAGAAATTATAAATAAAAAATCAAAAGGGAATGGATAAAGATGGACGATATTAAAATTGAAGAAAAGAACATAGAAAAAGATTTCGAAAATGAAGAACTCGAAGCCACAAACAGCATTGACGATATTGAAAATGCTCCCGAAGATTTGGAAGAGCTTTTGGAAGAACCGTCACTTCTTGATATTGATTTTGACGAAGAGCCGACCGAAGAGGACTTAAAAGAGGTTGATGTTGACCAGATTACCGATGATGTATCTTTAGATGGTCTTTCTCTTGACGACC
Organism: Acutalibacteraceae bacterium; assembly: GCA_045578885.1. Classification (GTDB taxonomy): domain Bacteria; phylum Bacillota; class Clostridia; order Oscillospirales; family Acutalibacteraceae; genus UBA737. The sequence goes on from JAZNLE010000059.1 coordinate 9,402, forward strand.
CGGTTAAAGTTTATCTTCGTGAAATCGGTCGTGTGCCCCTTTTGTCAAGTGACGAGGAAATCGAACTTGCTATTAAAATTACCGAGGGCAATCAGTATGCTAAGCAAAGACTTACCGAAGCTAACCTTCGTCTTGTTGTAAGTATTGCGAAAAAATATGTCGGCAGAGGCATGTACTTCCTCGACCTTATTCAAGAGGGTAATGTTGGTCTTATCAAGGCTGTGGACAAGTTTGACCATACAAAAGGCTTCAAGTTCTCGACCTATGCTACCTGGTGGATTCGTCAGGCTATTACACGCGCTATTGCTGATCAGGCGCGTACAATCCGTATCCCTGTTCACATGGTTGAAACCATTAACCGCTTAAAGAAGATTCAAAGTCAGCTTCTCCACGAAAACGGTTTTGAGCCGAGCGAGGAACTCATTGCAGAAAAGATGGAACTTCCTGTTGAGCGTGTAAGAGAGATTATGCGTGTGGCTCAAGAGCCTGTTTCGATGGAAACTCCGATAGGACCCGAAGAAGATTCTCGCCTTATGGACTTTATCCGTGACGAAGACGCTTTAGCTCCCGATGAAGCGGCTTTAAAGACTATAACAAACGAAGATATTGATGGCGTATTAAAAACCCTTTCTCCGCGTGAAGAGGCTGTTATCCGTCTTCGTTTCGGCCTTATGGATGGCAGATGTCACACTCTCGAAGAGGTTGGTATGGAGTTTGATGTAACAAGAGAGCGTATCAGACAGATTGAGGCTAAGGCTCTTCGCAAGCTTCGTCACCCTGTTCGCAGTAATAAATTCAAGGATAGATAGGAATATTCAAAATGCAATTTTCATATAAAACTAATGGAGTCTGCTCAAGAAAGATTGTAATAGATGTGGAAGACGGCATTGTAAACGGTGTCCGTTTTGAAGGCGGCTGCAACGGTAATACACAGGGTATTTCCGCTTTGGTTGTGGGTATGAAGGTCGAAGATGTTATAAAACGCCTTGAAAATATCAAGTGCGGTTTTAAAAGCACCTCTTGCCCTGCGCAGTTAGCAGAAGCACTTAAACAGATGTAAGCCAACTTTAGAGCATGGAGTGAGTAAATTGGTTTTTAATGACAGCGATATTAAAATCGCAGGTGACAAGCCCTCGTTAGATGTTAAAAGAAATGCAAATAACCTCGCAAGCGATAACCTAATTTTTGCCGAAAGGGAAAAGGCAAGTCTGTGGGGGCAGGCTGTTGCGCGTGAATTTATAAAGGACGCAAGAAACAATCCTTTAAACGACGAGTGCGATTATGAAATGACGGTTCAAAGAAGACTGCTTTTGTCCTTTACGGCTACAGTCGGTTTTGAGCAGTTTTCACCTGACGATTCATTCTGCGGTGTTGCGCAAAAAGGGTTTTTGGATACCGTTAAAAGTGAAGAGCCCGCGCTTTATGAAACCACGCAGGACACAGGCGCTTTCTCGTTTTACTATCTTGCTTTCCGCCGTGGAGGTGACACGGTTCGCCGTATCGGACAAACCTTTGCAATGCTTTGCTCTCACGACGGCGACCCTGTTTATCAGGAGCTTGGCGAAGCGCTTTACTGTTGGTTCTTATCGGTTGTTAAAGACTCTTTATAAAATTAAACATAACCCATCCTTTTGCTTCATATTTTTGAAGTGAAAGGA
>JAZNLE010000060.1:0-13850 GCA_045578885.1 Acutalibacteraceae bacterium
GCCAATGCGAAGTATAAAAAAATTGATATAAGAAGCGATTTTGAGGGCAAAAAGTCAAGCTTTGGCTTTTCGCTTTGTGTTAAAGCTTCGGTGATTTTCGTCCTGATTTTCGGCTACAAAATATTTAATGAATATAAAAAATTCTCTGTAAGGAATGATTTACAATGAGTGAAAACAGCATAAAGAACATTTTGGACACAACTTTGGAAAAATTAAAGGGGATGGTCAATGCCGATGTTATTACAGGCACACCTATGGAAATTGGCAATTTTACCTTAATTCCAGTTTCAAAGGTGGCTTACGGCTTGGCGACAGGCGGTAGTGACTTCGCTTCCAAAAACGATTCCGCGCTCTTTGGCGGCGGCGGTGGAGCAGGGGTTACAATTTCTCCCATCGCTTTTATTGCTATAAACGGAGATAATGTTAAGATGCTTCCTGTTTATAACGAGCTTACCACAGTTGAAAAAGCAATTTCGATGGCGCCCGAAATTATCGATAAAGCGAAAGAACTTTTCGCAAAGGACGGCGGCGCCGTCGAATAAAAAAACACACCTTGTCATAATATTAGACGAGGTGTTGGTTTTGAAGAGATATATTGCATTTGTCCTGAGTTTGATGTTTTTAGTACTCCCGTTTAGTGTCGGCGCGGTGTCGGTTTCGGCAAAGGCAACGGTTGTGCTGAACGGTGATAACGGTGAAGTGATATTTGAGAAAAACGCCAACGCGAAACTTTCGATGGCAAGCACTACTAAGATTATGACGGGGCTTTTGCTTTGTGAATATGGCAATTTTGACAGAGAAATTACTGTCACCGCCGAAATGCTTAAGGTTGAGGGTTCCTCGATGGGTTTGCTCGCGGGGGATAAGGTGACATTGCACGACCTTTTGTATGGTCTGATGCTCGCTTCAGGCAACGATGCGGCGAATGTTATCGCTTTTGTCTTGGGCGGTTCGATTAAAGGCTTTGTCGAGCAGATGAACCAAAAAGCTCAGGAATTGGGACTTAAAAATACCCATTTTGCGACACCCTCGGGACTTGATGCCCAAGACCATTATACCACCGCTTTAGAGCTTGGTAAATTGGCGGTTTATGCAATGCAAAATGAGGAGTTCGCTAAAGCGGTTTCCTGCGAAAAGGCGACTTTGAACTACGGCAATCCGCCTTACCGTCGCTCGCTTACCAATCATAACAAACTGCTTAAAATGTATGACGGTGCGGTCGGAATTAAGACAGGTTTTACCAAAAAATCGGGAAGATGCCTTGTGTCTGCGGCAAAGCGTGACGGCAAATTTGTGGTGGCGGTCACCCTTAATGCGCCGAGCGATTGGTCTGATCATAAGCTGTTGCTTGATTACGGCTTTTCCGCTATAAATCAGACCCGTTTTTCGCCCCTTGTCAGCAGTTATAATATCCCCGTTATAAACGGCGAAAACCCGACATTAACTGTAGATATAGAACCGTTTACAGTCAATAGCCTTGAAACCGAAAATATTGAATGTGAGGTATATTTGCCAAAGTTTATATATGCGCCTGTGAGTAAGGGTGAGGTTATAGGAAAAGCGGTTTATCTTCAGAGCGGCAAAACAATCGGCGAAACCGAGCTTTTGGTTTCAGAAAATATTGCCTTTGTCGTAGAGGGTAAAAGCAGTTTAGAGACTGTTTTTGAGAATATTAAGTACATAATTGAGAATATATAGGAGAGTAAAATGAAGGATAATAAAATAAGACTCCAAAAGCATCTGGCGGAATGCGGTATTGCTTCCCGTCGTAAAGCAGAAGAGCTTATCGAAATGGGAAAGGTCAAGGTCAACGGCCATATTGCCACAATCGGTACAAAGGTTGACCCTAAGCGCGACAAGATAACCGTTCGCGGTAAGAATGTCGTTGCGAATACCACCAAAATGTATATAATGCTCCACAAACCGCGCGGATTCGTAACAACTGCAAATGACGAAAAGGGCAGAAAGTGCGTTACCGACCTTGTGAAAGATGCGCCTGTGCGCCTTTTTCCTGTAGGAAGACTTGATATGAACTCTGAGGGACTTCTTATAATGACTAACGACGGCGAGTTTGCCAACAGACTCACCCATCCGTCCTATCATGTCAATAAAACCTACCGCGTTACCGTAAAGGGCGATGCTAACGACGAAAAGATTATACAGCTTAAAGAGGGGATAGTGCTTGACGGCGAGAAAACTTTGCCCTGTGACTGCTTTGTAGCTGAGCGAAAACCTGACAGAACTGTGCTTATTTTCGTTATCCAAGAAGGCAGAAACCGTCAGATCAGAAGAATGTGCGAGGCGGTAAAGCTTGAGGTTTTGCGTCTGAAACGCACTGAGATTGCAGGAGTAAAGCTTGGAATGTTGCCGCGTGGCAGTTGGCGACCTTTAAATGAAAAGGAAATGCGCCGACTTACAAGTATTACCTGAGGTGCCGTATGATAACATTAAAAACAGTTGAAACAAAAGACGAGGCTAAATTCTTTTTCGAAAAGGAAAACCTTGAATTTAATAAATTTTCCGATTGTCTTTGCGCTAAAGACAAGGACAAGGTTCTGGGTTACTGCCTTTTTGATGTTAAGGATGATAAAATGACCGTTCGTGCGATAGAACCTCAAAATGATTTGATGCTTTTGGATGGTGTTTTGCGCAGTACATTGCATATCGCGGCAAGTCGGAATTTAACTGAAGCGGTATGCGCCGATAAAGCTCCCGAAAAAATCTTTAAAACCCTCGGATTTTTAAAGGAAGAAAACAAACTGAATATTGCAAAACTTTACGAGAGTGGTTGCTCTTGCTGTAATAAAAAAGCTGACTCCTAATTGGAATCAGCTTTTTATTTTTTGTATCAAGAAAAAGCATCTTTGCCTCGCGGTAAAGATGCTTTTAAGTTTTATAAAAGATTATTCAGCAGTTTCTTCTGCAACTTCCTCAACGGGAGTTTCTACAGTTTCTTCAACTACTTCTGCAGCTTCCTCAACAGGTGTTTCAACTGCTTCTTCAGCCACTTCTTCAACTACTTCTTCGGGAAGTAAAGCACGGATAGAAAGGCTTACGCGCTTCTGCTCAAGGTCAACAGCGGTAATCTTTGCTTCAACTTCTTGGCCGATTTTGAGTTCGTCCTGAGGTTTAGCAACGTGCTTATTAGCAATCTGAGAAATGTGGATAAGACCGTCAATGCCGGGGATGATGCGTGCAAATGCACCGTAGGTTGTCATACTAACTATGGTAACAGTCACAACATCGTCAATATTGTAGTTGTTCTGGAAGATGGTCCAAGGGTTGTCTTCAGCCTTTTTGTAACCGAGAGAGATTTTTCTCTTTTCGTGATCAAGGTCTTTTACATAAACTTCGATAATATCGCCAACAGATACAATTTCAGCGGGGTTCTTAATGCGAGCCCAAGAAAGTTCAGAAATGTGAACCATACCGTCAACGCCGCCGATGTCTACGAATGCACCGTAGCCTGTGAGGGATTTAACAGTACCGTTGTAGCGGTCGCCAACAGCGATGTCAGCCCAAACCTTATCTTCCATCTCTTTTCTCTGGTCACGAAGTACGCTGCGGATAGAACCAACAGCTCTTCTGCCGCGGCCGATTTCGATAATGCGGAAGGAAACTTCCTTGCCCTTTAATTCTTCCAAAGAATCGTTTCTCGAAGCGGTTGCCTGAGAAGCGGGGATAAATACGCGAACATTGTTGGTGTAAGCTACAACGCCGCCCTTAATGATGTCCTTAACGAAACCAGTGAGAACTTCGCCTGAATCTTTGGCGTTTTTAATCTTGTCCCAACCTGCAATAGCGTCATAACGGCGTTTTGAAAGCATTGCGGTGCCTTCCTGGTCATTTATTTTCATAATGATGAGATTGATCTGATCGTCAATCTTAACTTCGTTTTCGAGAATTAAGTCAGGGTCAGATGAGAATTCAGCGGCGCTTATGTAGCCTGTAACACCTCTGCCAATATCAACTGTAACTTCGCTATTGTTTACAGCGATAACGGTACCTACTACCTTTTGGTCCCCTGTGAGGTTGCTTAAAGATGCTTCGAACGCTTCCTCATCTGTCATTTCTTCGAATGTCTTTTCCACAGCTACTTCTAACTGTTCATCTTTCGGTTGTAAATTTTCCGACATGGTTTTAATTGCCTCCTTTATTATACCTGCAGGTGTTGAAGCACCTGCAACCACTCCAATGTTTTGACATAGTCTTAGTTTCTCGAGCGGAAGTTCGTTCGCTGTTTCAATAAGAAAAGTCTTGTCGCAATTGGCTTTGCACACATCGTACAGCTTGGCGGTGTTGGAACTGTGTTTTCCGCCTATAACGATTACAGCGTCACTCGAGAGTGACAGCGTGTGCGCTTCCTCTTGACGCATTGAAGTCGCATTACACATTGTATCAAAAATTTTCGCATTTGTACATACTTTTTTTAAATTTTTTTGAAGTTTTTGCCATATTTTTGCGTTAAAAGTTGTCTGCGAAACCAATATGACATTTTTATCAGTTAAAGTTGAATTACTTTTGAGCAAATTGTCTAATTCGTCTGTATCGGCAATGACATAATACTCGCCGAAGGTGTGGCCGATAATCCCTTTAACTTCTTGATGGTTTTTGTCACCCGCTATTATGGTGATATATCCGTTCTGTGAATGTTGTGCTACAATTTTGTGAATTTTTGCTACGAACGGACAGGTGGCATCAACAAAAACAGTTTCGGTTTGTTCGCACAAATCGGTAACTGCTTTTTCAACCCCATGCGAGCGGATAACAAGGGTTTCACCCTTTTGCACTTCTTCGGGGGAAGACACAATCCGCACGCCTTTAGACTCAAGCTCAGCTACTAATTGCGGATTGTGGATAATGGGTCCCAGAGTGCAGACCTTTTTGCCCACTTCCAATAAATCGTAAACGGTGTTTACCGCCTTGTTAACGCCAAAGCAAAAGCCTGCGGTTTTGGCTAAGGTTATATTCATATATCGGCGTTTTCCTTTACTATTTTAAGAAGAAGTGCCAATGATTCGTCTAAATCGCACTCGGTAGTATCTGCTACAATGGCGTCGTCTGCCTGCTTTAAGGGTGCTATTTCGCGGTTCATATCGTTGTAGTCGCGCTGAACCATATCGTCATAAACTTCTTTGAAAGTTACTTCTGTGCCTTTTTCCAAGAGCTCCTTATATCTTCTCTGTGCGCGGGCTTCGGCAGAAGCGGTGAGATAGATTTTAACAGTAGCATCGGGGAGAACTACCGTGCCGATATCTCTGCCGTCCATAACAACATTATTTTCTCTTGCTAATTTTCTCTGCATTTCGAGTAAGAATGCACGCACAGGCGGTTTTGCCGAAACGGCAGAAGCCATCATAGATGCAGCAGGAGTTCTAATATCATCAGATACATCTTGTCCGTCTAAAAATACGCGTTGCTCACCGTTTACAAAACGAATATCAACTGTGGTTTCGGCTAAAATACCCTCGATATCGCAGTCAAGTGTGGTAGCAGCACCCTTGCGCGAAAATTTAAGTCCCACAGTTCTGTAAAGTGCGCCTGTATCAACATAGATAAAGCCTAAGTTTTCGGCTGTTTTGCGCGATAATGTACTTTTTCCTGCGCCTGCTGGGCCGTCAATTGCTACTGAAATCATAATAAATCTCCTTTAAGATTGTTTTTTGAAATTTAAGCATTTTCGCCTGCTGTAAAGCCTGTTGAAAATGCGATTTGAAGATTAAATCCGCCTGTGTAGGCGTCAACATCAATTATCTCGCCCGCGAAGAAAAGCCCTTCTATCAGTTTTGATTGCATAGTCTTGGGGTCGATTTCTTTGATCGAGACACCTCCGCTTGTGATAATTGCCTCTTCAATGGGGCGAAATCCCGTTATATGAAGCGGTAAAGCCTTTATAAGTGCGCATAATGTCACGCGTTCCTCTCGGCTTATCTGGTTGACTTTTTTACTGCTGTCTATTCCTGAAAGCTTTACTATAACGGGGATAAGACTCTTTGGTAATAGTTTGTCCAATGCATTTGAAAAATCTTTGTTAGAAAGCTCGGCAAAATCTCTCAAAATTCGGTTGTCAAGCTGTTCTTGGCTTAGCGCGGGTTTGAGGTCGATAAAGGCGGTATAATTTTTCTTGTCTATATAACGAATATGCGACGAAGCCGATAAAACAAGAGGACCTGATATGCCAAAGTGGGTGAAAAGCATTTCGCCCATTTCAGAGAATATCGGTTTTTTCTTGCTGTCTTCTAATACGCTTAAGGTGACATTTTTAAGGGAAAGTCCTGCGAGCTTTGTGCAAAAGCCTTCGTGAATGTTGAGCGGTACTAAAGAGGGTTTAAGCTCGGTTACGGTGTGTCCTAATTCTTCTGCTATACGGTATCCATCACCTGTAGAACCTGTACGGGAATACGATATACCGCCTGTGGCTAAAATCACGCTGTCAGTCGCTATTACATCACCGTTTTCGAGCTTTACAGCGGTTACTTTGTCGTCTTCGGTTAGAATTTTTTTTGCGCTAATATTGAGCGTTTTAACACCGCTTTTTTTGGCGGTGTTGACAAGCGCGTCTACGATATCGACTGCTTTGTCGGACTGTGGGAAAACCCTGTTTCCACGCTCGGTTTTAAGCGGAACGCCCCATTTTTCAAAGCTTTCCATAAGGTCTTTTGGAGTGAGGTTAGAAAAGGCGGAATAGAGGAACTTGGCGTTTTTGGGAATGTTAGCCATAAGGGTTTCGAGGTCGCAGTTGTTGCAGACATTACATCTTCCTTTGCCTGTTATCATAAGCTTTCTCCCTGCGCGTTCGTTTTTTTCGAGCAAGATTACTTTATTGTTTTTGTTTTGACTTGCGCGTATAGCTGCCATAAGCCCTGCGGCGCCGCCGCCGATTACTATAACGTTCTTCAAACCTTTTCACCGCCTATCTCATTTATTTTACTATATTTTTTGCAAAAAGTAAAGCCTTCCATAGCAGAAGGCTTTAGAAAAATTTTATTAGATTATGCGAACACGAATAACGCCGTCGATAGCTTCAATTTCGTTCTGGAGCTGAGCAATGTTAGCGTCGTCAATATCGAGCATGGTGTAAGCATAGTCACCACGTGACTTGTTGAGAAGATTTTCAATGTTGATATTATCGTTAGCTACAATACCTGTAATGCTTGTGAGCATATTTGGGATATTTTTATGGATTACGCAAACACGGTTTTTGCCACTTCTGGGCATTGTGATTTCGGGAAGATTTACCGAGTTTACAATGTTACCATTTTCAATATAATCGATAAGTTCTTTAGCCGCCATTGTAGCGCAGTTTTCTTCAGATTCGGGAGTGGATGCGCCAAGGTGAGGGATAGCGATAACGCCTTCAACACCGATAACCTCGTCGGTCGGGAAGTCGGTTACATAAGCCGCAACCTTACCCGATTCCAAAGTGGTGATAATATCAGCCGAATTTACGAGAGCGGCACGCGAGAAGTTAAGAATACGAACACCGTCTTTGCATTTTGAAATAGTGTCAGCGTTTATAAGATTCTTTGTAGAATCGGTAAGCGGAACATGAATTGTGATATAGTCACATTCGGCAAAGATTTCGTTAATATCACTAATGTAAACTGCGTTGTGGTTTAAGTTCCAAGCAGATTTAACCGACAAATATGGGTCGTAACCGTACACCTTCATACCAAGTGAGTTTGCCGCATTGGCAACCATAACACCAATAGCACCAAGACCTATAACACCGAGCTTTTTGCCTTTGATTTCAGGGCCTGTGAAAGCAGACTTGCCTTTTTCTACCATTTTACCAACCTCGTCGCCGTTACCCTTTAAGGTTTTAGCCCATTCGATACCCGAAATTACGCGGCGTGAAGAAATGAAAAGACCTGCGATTACGAGTTCCTTAACAGCGTTAGCGTTAGCACCTGGGGTGTTGAAAACAACGATACCTTGTTCACTGCAACGCTCAATCGGGATGTTGTTTGTACCTGCACCCGCGCGGGCAATAGCCTGTAATGTTGCGGGGAATTCTACATCATGTAAAGCGGCAGAGCGGACAATCGCGCCGTCAGCGTTTTCTACTTCATCGCCTACAGTGTATTTATCGTCAAAATTAGCAAGACCCGATTTCGAAATCTTGTTATATGTTTTAATCTTATACATTATGCATTCTCCTCTTCAAATTTCTTCATAAATTCTACGAGTTTTTCTACGCCTTCGATGGGCATTGCGTTGTAGATAGAAGCGCGCATACCGCCAACAGAGCGGTGACCCTTAAGGTTTACGAAACCAGCCTTTTTAGATTCGGCTACGAACTTAGCATCGAGTTCGTCGTTACCAGTAATAAATGGGACATTCATAAGTGAACGGTCTTCAGGAACGACTGTGCCCTTGAAGAGCTTGCTCTGGTCAAGGAAATCGTAAAGAATCTTAGCCTTTTTCTCGTTAAGCTCCTTCATCTTCTCAAGACCGCCCATTTTCTTAATCCACTTGAATGTAAGACCTGCAACATAGATTGTATAGCAAGGGGGAGTGTTGAACATTGAGCCGTTTTCAGCGTGGGTTACATAGTTGAGCATTGTGGGGGTGATGTCCATAGCGTTACCGATTAAATCCTTGCGGATGATAACGATTGTAACACCTGCGGGGGCAACATTCTTCTGTGCGCCAGCATAAAGCATACCGAACTTTGTAACATCAATAGGCTCCGACAAAATACAGCTTGAAATGTCGGCAATAAGCGGAACTTCACCAGTGTCGGGAAGTTCGTTGTACTTTGTACCGTAGATGGTGTTGTTCATACAAATGTGAACAAAGTCTGCATCCTTGTCAAAATCAGCGGCAGTGGTCTTCGGAATATAGCTGAAAGTTTTATCCTTAGAAGATGCAACCTCACGAGCGGCACCGTAGCGAGCGGCTTCTTTGAAAGCCTTGTTAGCCCACTGACCTGTGATAATAAAGTCTGCCTTGTTGTTTTTGTTCATAAGATTTAAGGGAATCATTGCGAACTGGGTAGAAGCGCCACCCTGTAAGAACAATACTTCGTAATTATCAGGGATATTCATAATTTCGCGAAGATTAGCTTCTGCTTCGTCGAATATTGCCTGATATTCTTTTGAACGGTGGGACATTTCCATAACAGATTGTCCGCTTTCACCAAACTCTAACATTTCTGCCGCTGCAGTCTTCAAAACCTCTTCGGGTAACATAGAAGGACCAGCGCTGAAGTTATAAACTCTTGCCATAATAATGACCTCCAAAATAGAAAATTTTTAAAACATGTATTTTATTATATGAGTGAAGGGCTTGAATGTCAATAGGTTTGTTAAGAACTTAACAAACTTTTTAAAAATATTTGCAGTTTTACGGAAAATATTGTTATTTTTTTAACAAACAACACGCTTTGCGTGAAAATAATTGCAATTCGTGGGATATTGTTATATAATGTAAATGGTGAATTTTGTGTTTATTATTGTAGGAGGAATGGCTTTGGTTAAGAAACTGTCAAAATTTTTATCGGTACTGTTAGTTCTTGCTGTATTCATTTCGAATATAGCTGTGGTTTCTTATGCAAAGGAAGATAAGAATGACTTAAAAGGGTATGAAACCGATATTAACGAAATCGTCGAAGATTTGCGCGAAGCTATGTCCGAGCGTGACAATTCATTTACAATTAAATACGCAACAAAGACTTTGTATAATAATGATACATTTAGCGATTTTATAAATAATTTGTATGCTACGGCAATCTCCGAAACCGAGGAATCTGACGAAGGCGATTATCTTTATTATACAATTGAGGGTTATAGTACGGATAATACCGATGTAAGACTAGTAGGAGATAAATATTATTACGACATTCCGTTTTTAGTAAATTATTATACAACTAAAAAGCAGGAAGATGCAATTGAAAAAAAGATCGAAGAAGTAATCAAAAGCTTTAAGTTTAATAAAAACACAACTGATAAAGATAAATGCGATAAAATATACCGATATATTACTTCTCGTGTTGTTTATGATTATAAAAATCTTAACGATGACAAACATATTTTAAAATACACTGCATATGCGGCATTGATTAACGGAACGGCTGTTTGTCAAGGATATGCAACCTTGTTTTATAGAATGGCAAAGGAATGCGGTCTTGATACGCGTATAATTTCAGGCAAAAGCAGAAACGAAGGTCACGCTTGGAATATAGTTAAAATCGATGGTTTGTACTATTATCTTGATTCTACATGGGATGCAGGAACAAACACCTATAGGTATTATTTGAAGGGTAGTAAGGATTTCGCAGACCATAAATGTGATGCAAATTTTGAAACAAAAGAATTTGTCGCGGCATATCCAATAGATACCTACAACTATGGACATCATTCATATGAAAAGCGCGAAGACAATTTCTCGGTAAGTTATATTTGTAAAGTGTGTCGTAACAAAATAACCCAATATAAGATTCCAATGGGTGAAACCTTGGCGCAGGATACCGACGGTAAGTGGTATTACTTTGCTGACGGTGTGAAGATTGCGGCTTCAACCCTTATAACTTTCAACGGCAAATTGTGTTATGTTAAGGACGGTGTTTGGAATAGGACCGCAAATTGTCTTGTTTTCAACGGTAAAAAGTATTATTATATCAAAAACGGTGTTTGGGACCAGAACTATACAAAGATCGTAAAAAGCGGTGCCCAAAATGTCTATATTAAAGATGGTATAAAAAGTACTGCCACAGGCTTTGTAATGTATGAAGGCAAAGAGCACTATCTTAAAAACGGCGTATGGACTAAAGAGGACACCTTTGTTAAGGTTGGCAGTAAATATTATTATCTCAAGGGCGGTATAAAAAGTATTACCACCGGCTTTGTAAAGTATGGTGGTAAAGAGCGCTATCTCAAAAACGGTGTATGGACTAAAGAGAATAGCTTTGTCAAGGTTGGCAGTAAATACTATTATGTCAAAGAAGGCATAAAAAGTAGCGATACAGGTTTTGTGAAATCTGGCAGCGAATACAGATATATTAAAAAAGGCGTATGGACTAAGGTTACCGATTTTATCAAATATAAAAATAAAGAATATTATGTTAAGAAGGGTGTCAGAAGTGCTGACACAGGCTTTGTGAAGTTTGACGGTAAGTATTATCAGATTAAGAAAGGTGTAAGAACTTCGACCGCCACATTCGAAAAATGCGGAAACGCATATCTTAGAATTTTAACCACTGAGTACACTTACAACGGCGAAGCAAAAAAACCAAGTGTTAAGATATATGACAGTAAGGGTAAGACACTTTCTTCGAAATATTATACTATAACCTATGCCAAGGGCAGAAAGAATGTCGGCAAGTATAAAGTAACTGTTAAATTCAAGGGTAAATATTCGGGAACTAAAAAGTTTTATTTTACCATAACCCCTGATGATACAAGTGTAAGTAAGGTTACAGCTTCTAAAAATAGCCTGAAAGTTACTCTTAAGAAAAAGTTGAAACAGGTAACAGGTTACCAGATTCAGTATTCAACCTCGAAAGATTTTAAGTCTGCAAAGACTAAGACAGTTTCGAGCTATAAGAAAACTTCGGTAACGCTTAAGAGCCTTAAGGCTAAGAAGACTTATTATGTAAGGGTTCGTACCTATAAAAAGGTTGACGGCAAGAAGTATTATTCCGAATGGTCGAAAGTTAAATCTAAGAAAACAAAATAAATGGATTGTCCCAATAAGCACAGACCAAAAGGAAAAGAAAAAATACAGATAAAATTTAAGCGCCTTGTAAAGAAATCAAATCTTTGCTAGGCGCTTTTAATATGTGAAATTCTTCGAATTTCGAATATAACGTTTTCCTTTTTAAACGTTTTTTCGCCACTCGAAGTACCGCGTACATCTAACGTGGCGAAGAAAACGCTTTCTGTATCTTATTGGGACCATCCTAAATATGCTGATTTACTGTATTTTGGTTAGCTTTAAAATTCTGACAACTGCAGGTGAGAGAACGATATTTGTTCCAAGCTCGAACAGGAAGTTGCCTCCTGCAAGCCCCAAGAACATATATGCGGCGGCGTTATTAAAGCCTGCTGCTACGCCCCATTCTTTAATTGTTTCCAAGAAGAAAATGTTGCAACCTAAAAGGAAAACACCAGTGTTTACAACGGGACATACAATAGCGGCGGCGATAACTGCTAAATAGCGGTTGTATTTTTCGAGCGCTTTGTATGTAAGACCTGCCGCTAAACCGCAAAGTGTACCTTTTAGAAGAACTGTAACAATAGTTCCAAAGTAATCAACTGCTAAGAATGCGGCGGCGTCGCCTGTTGCAAATACCGCAACACCGAACATAAATCCAAGCCAAGCGCCAATTTTATATCCGCAGGTTGCCGCGCCGATAATAATCGGCAAGAGAACAAGCGAGATAGAAAACATACCGAAGCGTATAAACGAACCTAAGTATTGTAAGACGAATACCAAGGCTGTAAATACTGCGCCGAGGACAAGGGTTTGGGTCTGCTTTTTTCTTTGAGTGTTTGACATAAAAATTACCTCCGATACTGCCCGACAGTGCGGTGCAGTTCATAATATTTGTAATCTGCCGTAGGCAGTAATTACTAATGGTTCTTTTCGTATATCACGCGAAGACCTTCAAGCAAAAGGTTTTCGTTATATATAATGTTGTTTTTGCAGTGGGTTATAATTTCTTTGGAAAGTCCGCCTGTAGCTACTACTGTCGGTTTCTCGCCGAGTTCTTCGGTTATTTGCTCGAGTATGCCGTCAATCATAGCGGCAGTGCCGTAGACAAGACCCGACTGCATAGATTCTGTGGTGTTGGTGCCGATAACCGATTTTGGCGCTTCAATCGGGATAGAGGAGAGAAGCGCGGTGTTTTCGGTAAGTGCTTTTAAGGTCAGGCGAACCCCTGCCGAGATTACGCCGCCTAAAAACGAACCGTTTTTATCAAGTACGCTTATAGTCGAAGCGGTTCCCATATCGATTACGACACAGGGCATTGTGTAAGCGTCAATAGCGCCAACAGCACCTGCTACCAAGTCTGCGCCGAGTTGTGCGGGGTTGTCGATTTTAATGTTAAGACCTGTCTTAACACCTGGACCTAACATCAAGGGGACAATCTGGCAAAGCTTTGAAACCGCTTGGCTTATGTTTTTGGCGACGGAAGGCACAACCGAAGAGATAATGCAGTCTTCGATCTGGTCGCTTTGAATATTGTAAAGGGATAATACATCTTTAATCTCGATGGCGTATTGGTCGTCGGTCTTGCGGGTGTCAGTTGCAAGACGGGCGGTAAGCGCCAAAATATTGGAATTGTATGCGCCCAATGTAATGTTGGTGTTGCCTATATCTATCGTGAGTAACATACAAATCAGTCCTTTCACCTATATTATACATAAAATTCTAAAAAAATCAATAATTTTGTTGACAAATCGGTTTTATGTTGATATAATATTGGTTGCTAAATGGGGCGATAGGCCCGCATTAGTTCCTTGTTCCGTTAAAATAACGGGACCAATAGTCCAGAAGGAGGTGCAAGTAAATGACCGCAAAGTATGAGGCTGCTATGATCTTCTCCGTAGCAAACGGCGAAGAAGCAACATTGGGCTTGAAAGAAAAGTTCAACGACCTTATTGCTAAAAACGGTACCATTGAAAATGTTGATGATTGGGGCAAGCGCCGCTTGGCTTATCTTATTAACGACGAAGCAGAGGGTTACTATGTTTTCTACAATTTTGAAAGCGAAGCAACCTTCCCCGCAGAATTAGAGCGTATTGCTAAAATTACTGACGGCGTTCTTCGTTTAATGGTTATCAAAAAATAAGGAGAAACTGTAATGTTTAATTTAGTTGTTTTAACAGGTCGCTTAACAGCAG
>JAZNLE010000061.1:0-1902 GCA_045578885.1 Acutalibacteraceae bacterium
AACACGCTACAAGATTAGCGATATCCGTCTTTTGTTCGAAAACGATAAACGCTTTTTGGACCAGTTTTAAGGAGGGACAAAAATGAAAATTTCACTTAACACTTTAAAATATTATGTTGATATCAATGTTCCCGTAGAAGAACTTTGCAACAGAATGGTTATGGCAGGCTTCGAGGTTGAGAGCATTGAAAAAGAGGGCGAAAACCTACAAAACGTTGTAGTTGCTCGTATTGAGAGTATTGCTCCCCACGAAAACAGCGACCATTTGCAGATTTGCCAGATGAATATCGGCAAGGACGAGCTTGTTCAAATCGTTACAGGCGCGCAGAATGTCGCCGAGGGTGATTTAGTACCCGCCGCTTTAGACGATAGCCATTTACCCAACGGTATGCACATTGTAAAGGGTAAGCTTCGTGGTGTTGAATCTAACGGTATGCTCTGCTCGGGCGAAGAACTTTGCCTTACCGAAGCCGACTATGAAGGCGCTTCGGCAAACGGTATTTTAATCCTTAAAGACACCGAAACCATCGGTGCTGATATGCGCGATGTTTTGAGGTTAAATGACTATATTATCGACTTCAAAATCACCGCAAACCGTCCCGACTGCAACTGTTTCTTAGGTGTTGCAAAGGAAATAAGCGTTGTGCTCGGCACTAAGTTCAAAGCACCCGTTCCCGAATATAAGACTGTCGGCGAAGACATTAAAGATTATATTGATGTTGTGGTTGAAAACTATGACCTTTGCCCGCGTTATATAGGCCGCGTTGTTAAAAATCTTCGCATAAAAGAGTCTCCTGCTTGGATGCAAAAGGCTATCACCGCTTCAGGTATGAGACCTATTAACAACATTGTCGACATTACAAACTTCGTAATGCTTGAAACAGGTCAGCCAATGCACGCTTTCAACTATAACGATTTAAGCGATAAGAAAATCATTGTAAGAACTGCACGCGAGGGCGAAAAAATCACCACTCTCGACGGCAAGGATTACGACCTTTCAACCGATATGCTCGTTATCGCAGACGGCGAAAAGCCCTCCTGCCTTGCAGGTATTATGGGCGGTAGAGAAAGCGAAATCGAAAATGATACAACCAATTTATTCCTCGAATCTGCTAAATTCCGCCGTGACAATGTCCGTCACACAGGACGCGCTTTAGGCATTCGTACCGAAGCTAGCGGAAGATTTGAAAAAGGTATTGATATTGTCAATGTCGAATACGCTATGGAGCGCGCTTTACAGTTGATAAGCGACCTTGACGCAGGTGATATTATTGACGGCATGCTCGACCGCAACAACGGTCTCCCGCAAGAACGCGTTTTAAAGGTTACAACCGATAGCATTATTGAACTTTTGGGTGTAGATATTCCAAAAGACCGCATTGTTGAAATCTTAAATTCTTTAGAACTTCCCACAACTATTGACGGCAATATTCTCACAACAAAGGTTCCCTCCATCCGTGACGATATCGAAGGCAGAGCCGACTTAGCCGAAGAGGTTATGAGAATTTACGGCTATGACCACATTGTAGGCACCAAAATGAAGGGTGCTGTAGTTCGTGGTACAAAGCTTCCCGAAAGAATCAAGACCGATAAAATCAAGTCTTTGATGTTAGGCGCAGGCGCTTTCGAAATCGCAACCTATTCATTTATATCAAGCAAGGCTATTGACACACTTCTTTTACCCGAAAACGACGAAAGAAGAAATCAGGTTAAGATTATCAATCCCTTAGGCGACGAATATTCCACAATGAGAACCCAGCTTACAACAAGTATGCTCACAGTTCTTGCAACAAATATAAATAAGAAAATCGCTGACGGCAGATTCTTTGAAATCAGCAAGCGCTTTGTTCCAAAGGCACTCCCCTTAACCGAACAACCGCTTGAAATTCCGACAATGTCTAT
>JAZNLE010000062.1:0-4491 GCA_045578885.1 Acutalibacteraceae bacterium
GCGGTTTGCTTTATTTCCTTGTCACCGTCCTTAAGTATATATTCAATTGGATTATCGTGGTTGAATATATACGGCGCGCCACCCTTTTCTTCGATACCATGAAGTGCAGTGTTATGGTCGGGATGACTGCCTAAAATCAAAATTTTACCTTCGATTTCGGGTAATTTGGTAATAGGCGAGTTAGCACCTACGGGGGTTAAATCTTTTTCATGGTCTTTAATAAGGTAGTCGGTGTTTTTACCGCATACAGCGCAGGAATGTGTTGCATGCAAGCTGCGTTTTACACCTTCAACCTTAGTTCTGAAATATTCAGGCAAAAAACCAATGCAAGAGGGGGTTTTTTCGCGGTCGAAAAGAGGATTTTCATAATTTACTGAATCATAAGAAAAAGCGGGAAGAATAAGTGTTCCATCCGGTCCTAAAACCTCTAAAATACTGCCAAAAAAATCTTGGGGGGAAATGGTAGCACCTAATGATTTATAGGAGCAGTGTATCATTACACTGTCGCCTTTTTTTATGCCTAATTTTTCTAAATCGCTCTTAAATTGTTCTAAAATTTCCATTATTTACCTCAAAATAAGTCTTTTGTAAAGTAACCGTTGGTACAAGCCTTGCGGCCTACCTTATCGGTCACTGTTATGCGGAAAAATTTATCCGCAGGCTCAACAGTGAAAACCGTCTCGGTTAAAGGTTTGCTATCACTATAAACTACTTCGGTTCGTCTTACGCCATAGTTGCACACAATACTGTCGGCGTCACTGCATTTTATATGAATCTTACCGTCTTCAAAATAAAGCTCTTCTATTAAAGGACCTTGACTTGCGTAGAAGTTGCCATCCTCCAGCGCTTTTGTAATAGCGCGGTATTCAAGCTTTTCGGCTTTAATCATTGT
Organism: Acutalibacteraceae bacterium; assembly: GCA_045578885.1. Classification (GTDB taxonomy): domain Bacteria; phylum Bacillota; class Clostridia; order Oscillospirales; family Acutalibacteraceae; genus UBA737. The sequence continues at coordinate 893 of JAZNLE010000062.1, forward strand.
GAAAGCGATACCTGAATCGTATTTTCTTGAATCGGGCGCAAAAAGGTTGTGGTTATCGTCCGCGCCGATGCAGTAAAGCGGTCTGTTTGAACGCAAGAAATCATCGTATGCTTTAATATCATTATCGCCATAGCCGCCCACAATACAACCGCCATTGAAAATTTCTACAGCGTGCATACCGTGGAATCCCATATATTCGTCATAACTTTGCCCGTTCCAAGTTGGGTGATTATAGGTCACAAAAAAGCCTTTTTCACGGGCAGTTGTCATAATATCGGTTATACTTTCAGGGGTGACATCGCGAATATAATCGGGCAAACTTTCGTCAAATTTAATTTTATCGCGGTGTTTTAAAGCATCGCCGTAAACATATTTTTCTCTATTATAGCAGGGCTGAATAAGATTATCAGGCTCAAGCGCTATAAATCCGATATGACAGCTTTTTATAAAACGGAAGGGTAAATTTTCGGGATTGTCCTTTTGTGAAACATCCATCTCAAAGCCGTGAAGACATAAAAAGTCCTTGTCGTTGAGCTCGTCGTGGGGGACGAGTATTTCGTGGTCGGTTATAGCCAAAACCGAGTATCCCATATTTTTGTAAATCTCTTTTACCTCTTGCGGTGTTTTTGCCGCATCCGAAAAGGTTGTGTGCGAGTGAAGGTTTGCTTTATAAAAATTGCCATTTTCTGAAATTAAATATTTTTTCATAAAATTATTCCTTATTATCAGGGATTATTGCGCCGATATTTCGTAATGAACAGCACAACTTTTCATAATCGACATCTTTAAAGTTCACATTTTCTTTGGAGCTGATGGCTGCTGCACAACCTGCAACTTGACCCACAGACATACAAACCGCTTCTACTCGAAGTCCGCTGTTTGCAAAGCGGTCAGCCGAGATACATCTTCCTGCAGCAATAATTCGCTTTGAACCCTTGGGAATAAGAGCACCATAGGGAACTTTTGCGTATATATCTTTTTCGTGGAATTTTTGCATAACGCCGTCCATAACATGAACATCGATAGGAAAGTAAGCATTGGAAATAGCGTCAGGGTAGGTTACGCCGTTTATATAGTCGTCACCTGTAACAGTTTTTTCACCTATAATTCGGCAGGTTTCTCTAACACCGGTTTCATTTGCAATAAAGTGCACCTTTATATTTTCGCAACCTGGGATACCCTTTAAAACTTTATACATATTCATAAGGTCTTGAAGTGACTTGTGTTCAAGCTCGGTTCTGCCTTTGGTAGTGTCGGCATCAACACATTTTGTATGTATATTAAGCCATCCGCGGTTTAAAGAATCCTTTAAAACTTCAGCGGTGTAGCGGTCGCCGTTACCGCGCTTATAGAATTTATCGGTAAATTCATTTTCTTCCGATTTATATTCTATAGCCTCGGATTCTTCACCGTAAAGTTCCTTTAAATATGCTTCGATTATTTCTAAGGTGATTTCATCGTTATTATAACCTGAAATAGCATTTTGGAGTGTAGCTGGTTGCTGTTCTTCACTTTTGACACAAGGATAACCTAAAAACTTAATGGCGGTAGCATCGCCTGTGGCGTCAATAACATTTTTACACTCAACCGAGAATAACCCCTCTTTATCGGTAACAAAAAGGGTGCAACCATCATCATTTTCTTCTATGTGTGTAAGCATGGCGTTGGATATAATCTCGACCCCTGCTTCCTTGCACATTTCGTAAATAGTGTGAAGATATATAAAGTTATTAAGTCTTATATGGCCCTTCCACCAGTACTCAGGGTCGTCTTTGTCGGGGATTTTAGCGCCGTCTAAAGCGTCACAGCGCTCAATCGCTTCCCAACAAGGACCGCCAATAATTTGTTTTCCCCAAGCAAAAAACATTGCAGGGTAATTAACAGAAGCGGCGGTAAGAGTACCGCCGAGCATACTGTTTTTTTCTATTATAAGGGTACGAGCACCGCTTTTGGCAGCACTTATGGCCGCAAATACGCCTGCTGTACCGCCGCCTATTACGGCAACATCAGTTGTGAGATTGCGGGTGATGGTTTTATTAAAAATCATTTTGTCACCTTATTTTATCTTGCAGTCGTTGTTTTTATAAATGTCACAAATTATTTTTTGAATTTTAAGTGCTTCTTTACCTGAAATCTCAAGCTCTTCAAGACCTAAAAGTGAGCGGTAGAACTGGTCGATTTGGATATTGTGCTTAAAGCCCCAATAATCCTTACCGCCCGAATAATTAGCGCAATCATCAGTATTATTATAAACTGTCTCGCTTGTGCCGTCAACATACTCTATAACAGCCTTATCATAAGAGAAAATAGCATTTCCGTTTTCACAAAGAAGTCTAATCTCTATTGGCTCATCAACAAAGTAGTTGTTCATTGCAAAGAATGAAAGTAAAGCACCGTTTTCGTATTTAATAAGGCCTTCCGCCGAGTCTTCAACCACCATACATTCATGGTTGCGGTTATGAAGAGAGGACTGAATTTCTATAGGGGTAGAGTCAATCATCCAGTTTGCAAGGTCAATAGAATGAATGGCTTGGTCGATAACAACTCCGCCACCCTCTTTATCCCAAGTGCCTTTCCAGTCCGAATCGTCATAGAAGTTATCAGGACGGTACCAAGTAAGTGTTGTGCGGCCGCACTTTACTTTACCGAGTCTTCCATCTAAAACCCTATTTTTTACGAGCTGTGACGGGGTGTTGTAACGGCATTGGAAAATAACACCGTACTGAACACCGCATTCTTCAGCAATTTTAACTGCTTCTACGGCATCTTCGTATTTTATGCTCATTGGCTTTTCCGAAAGGACATTTACACCCTTTTTAAAAGCGTCAATAGCAACTGATGTGTGAATATAGTGGGGAAGACAAAGGTGAACAGCATCAAGCTCCACACATTCTAACATTTCGTTATAATCTGTGTAGTAAGGAACACCATATTTTTCCGAAGCGATTTTCGCTAAATTTTCTTTTATATCGCAAACCGCAACTAATTCGGCATATTCACTTTGAACTATCGAATCGAGATGCATAACCGATATTCTTCCGCAGCCTATTACAGCAACTTTTAATTTTTTCATAAAAACACCTGTTAATTTAAAAGACTTTTAATTTTATCTAATGCTAATTTGATGTCAGCTGTGGGGTCGTCGCCGGTTTCTCTTTCAACAGTTAAATAACCGTCGAAACCTACCTTGCGAAGAGCTTCAATATATTTCGTGAAATCTACATCGCCTTCGCCAAGTGGAGTTTCTAAGAAATAATCGGCAACATTAAGCGCTTCAATACCGCCGGTAGCAAAATGGTCATAGATGATTTCAGGGTCGGTACGCTTTAGCATAACACCATCTTTTACATGGGTATGAACTATATATTCGCTGAGCAATTCCACTGCTTCCACAGGGTCCTGACCTGTTACCATTACAAAGTTTGCAGGGTCAAGGTTTACGCCAACGCCGCCGTCGGTATCCTTTAAGAACTGTAAGAGGGTGGGAGCGGTTTCAGGGCCTGTTTCAATAGCAAGGGTTATGCCCTTTTCTTTAGCGTATCTACCGCATTCGGTCAAAGCATCAACCATTACCTTGTAACGAGGATTTGCTTTGTCGT
>JAZNLE010000063.1:0-16922 GCA_045578885.1 Acutalibacteraceae bacterium
TTTGCGCGCCGCTCTTTGCGACACAAGACGCGCTAAAAACATCATATTATGCTTGTAATAAAAATGCGCTCTTCGGTGCATTCTTATAGCTTTTACGCCTGGATAAAGAAAGAAAACTTCCCAAAAGCTCCGCGCCGCAGGATCGCGCTCGCGGACGGCATTTACATCTTCTTTTAATCTTTCGAACAAGTCGGTCACCTACTGTTTATTTTGCATTAGCGATATACTGTCTTCCGCCCCAGATATAGATTGCGCCCGAAATGACACAAAGCAAAGCCGAAAGCCAGAATAAAGCAATAATAACTATATCAAGCACCGCAAAAACGGTGGTTGAAAGCGGTACAAATTCATTTAAAGCATATACCGCAAGGGCAAAAATAATACCTGCCATCTGGCTTACGGTTTTACACTTGCCCCACATATTCGCTGCAACGACCTTTCCGCCCGCCGATACAGCGACAAGACGGATAGAAGAAACCGCAAATTCTCTGAAAAGAACGATAAAGGTTATAACGACTATCTGCCAACTAAAGTCACCCTTGCCGTAAACGAACATAAAGCCTAAGTATGCGGCGGTTGTGAGCATTTTATCAGCCAACGGGTCCATAAACTTGCCGAAGTCGGTTACCATATTATATTTTCTCGCCATATTGCCGTCAATTGCATCGGTAATAGAAGCCAACGCAAACAACACTAAAGCCACTGTATAATGAAACTTAAACGGTATCATCATAACCGCCATAAATACAGGTGTTGCAATCATTCGTGCTAATGTAAGTTTATTTGGGGTGTTCATTCTTCCAACTCTCCTAACAAATCATATTCAATAGAGTCATTTATTCTGACATTTACAAACTCGCCGATTACGAGCGGACGGGAAGACATAAAGAAAATCTTGCCGTCAACCTCGGGCGCGTCCCCTACTGTTCTGCCAAAATAACATTTTATATAATCATCCCAGCCCTCAATTACAACCTCGGTGACTGTACCGATTTTCTCTTCATTTATCTCAGCCGCGATGGTGGTTTGCATATCCATTATGTTTTCCATACGCGAAACTTTTGTCTGCTCGTCAATCTGATCAGGAAATTCAGCGGCTATAGTGTCCTCCTCTGCCGAGTAGGTAAAGCAACCGAGCCTGTCAAAGCGTGTTTCCTTTACAAATTCCGCTAATTCGCAAAACTGCTCTTCAGTTTCCCCTGGGAAGCCTGTTATAAAGGTTGTACGCAAGGTGATTTCGGGGATTTTTGCGCGAATTTTTTCAATCAGCGCTTTAATACTTTCCTTATCACCCTTGCGGTTCATTTTCTTTAAAATTTCGCCGTTCACATGCTGAAGCGGAATATCCAAATACTTCACAAGTTTAGGTTCGCTTGCGAGCACATCCAAGAGCTCGTCATCGATTTTATCGGGATATGTATAAAGGGTTCTTATCCAGTGAAGCTCTTCGACTTTACAAAGCTCGCTAAGCAACTTCCAAAGCATCGGCTTACCGTAAATATCGGTACCGTAGGCGGTAGTATCCTGCGCTACGACAATAAGCTCTCTCACACCGTTTTGGGCGAGTTCGCGAGCCTCAGCCACACAATCTTCAATGGTACGGCTACGCATCCTGCCGCGGATTTTAGGAATAGCACAGTAGGTACAGCAGTTATCACAGCCGTCAGCAACCTTTAAATAGGTACTGAACGGATAACCACCTAAAACGCGCTTACCGTTTAAATCTAAATCTTGCTTTTCGCCGAAAGAATTTTGCATATTGCCCTCAATCGCATTTTTGACGATTTCGGCAATCTTACTGTTAGAGCCTAACCCTACGCAAACATCAACCTCGGGAATTTCCTCGGTAACATCATCCCTATAACGCTCGGCAAGACAGCCTGTAACTATAAGCGCTTTTAAGTTGCCCTCATTTTTATATTTTGCAGCTTCGAGTATATTCTCAATAGCCTCTGCTTTAGCGTCCTCAATAAAACCGCAGGTGTTAATAATAATTGCATCCGCCTGCGCTTCTTCGGGCGAAATTTCAAACCCCGCTTCACGCAAGGAGAAAAGCATCATTTCGGCATCGACCTGATTTTTAGGACAGCCAAGTGACACCATACTAACTTTATACATAACCTTCCTCTGATTCTTCTATATAACTTTTTAAAGCCTCTCTTACTGCACTGTAGGAAAAACCCTTGCGCACTAACGCGGCAAAAACCTTTTCGGCGCCCTTTTCCTGTGCAAGCTTTGAGCGGTATTTTTTCTCAAGTAAATTTATTATCTGTGTTTGCTCATCCGTGTCGGTTTCTTCCAAAACCTGTTTTGCCAAATCATAAGGCACACCCTTTAAAAGCAGTTTACTGACTGCTTCGCGCTTGGATACATTAGCCGAAATAAGCCTTTCGGCATAGTTGCGGGCATATCGCTCATCGTCAAGCAGTCCCACTTCGATAAAACGGGCAATAACTTTAGCGCTTGCCTCTTTAGAAAAACCGCCTCTTACAAGTTTATCGTAAAGGCCTTTTTCGGTGTGGTCATTACGGTCAAGATACCAAACCGCGCGTGACTTTGCTCTGCGGTAGTCTGACTCAAAAACTAAAGCATTCGTTTCTTCAACTTCCATACCGACTTTCAAGCACTTTTCATAGCAAACATCATTATCTATTAAAATTTCGCTTCCATCTGACAAGGTGATTCTTGTAAGATGGAGCTTATCTTTTTTTATTGCTGTTATTTGCATTAGTCGTCAACTGCAATATCAATATCAATCGACTTTCTGGGGCTTGCTACGGGTTCTGTCGGCATAATTACCTCGCCGTCGTCAAAATCCTCGGCAGGCACTTCCTTACTTGTGATAATTGCCATAATCTTATCTTCAATTTCGGTAGCAAGCTCGATATTATCTTCGAACAACTTCTTGACATTATCTCTACCCTGACCGAGTCTTGTTTCGCCATAGTAGAACCAAGCACCAGACTTTTTGATAACACCAGTATCAACACCCGCATCGACAATCTCGCCTGTATGGGAGATGCCTGTGCCATACATAATATCAAATTCTGCAACCTTGAAGGGCGGTGCTACCTTATTCTTAACAATCTTAGCCTTGGTATGAACACCGATAATATCACTACCGTCCTTAATCGGCTCGCCCTTGCGTACATCGATACGGACAGAGGAATAGAACTTAAGCGCTCTACCGCCTGTTGTAACCTCGGGGTTACCGTACATAACACCGATTTTTTCGCGCAACTGGTTGATAAAAATAGCCGCGCAGTTGGTCTTTGACAAAGCGCCTGTAAGCTTTCGGAGTGCCTGTGACATAAGGCGAGCGAGCTGACCTACATGGTTGTCACCCATTTCGCCCTCAATTTCGGCTTTAGTTACCAAAGCGGCAACCGAGTCAATAACAATTATATCAATAGCGCCCGAGCGTACAAGGCTTTCGGCAATTTCCAAAGCCTGCTCGCCCGAATCGGGTTGTGATACCAAGAGAGAATCAATATCTACACCGAGATTCGAAGCATAAACAGGGTCAAGCGCGTGCTCAACGTCGATAAATGCGGCGGTACCGCCTGCTTTCTGTGCTTCGGCAACACAATGAAGCGCAACTGTGGTTTTACCCGAAGATTCGGGACCGTAGATTTCAACAATTCTTCCCTTAGGAATACCGCCGATACCCAAAGCCACATCAAGTGTCAGAGAGCCTGTCTTTATATGTTCAACACTCATAGCAGCATTTTCACCAAGGCGCATAACCGCACCTTTACCAAACTGCTTTTCAATCTGGTCGATAGCGGTTTTTAAAGCCTTCTGCTTTTCGCTTTCCTCGGTAACCTTTACCGCAGTTTTTACCTGTGCATTTTTTGAAGCCATATTTTTTACTCCTTTAACCATTTATTGCGGTAACAACCCGCTGAATTTCGTTAAAATCTTTAGTAATCTTTATGTCCTGAAGCCCTGCGTCTTTCAAAAGCTCTGCCACACGCTCAGCTTCATTTATTCCGACTTCGAAAGCGAGCATTCCGCCCTCTTTCAAAGACTGCTTGTAATTTTTAATTATCGCGCGGTAGAAATCAAGTCCGTCTTCACCGCCTAAAAGCGCCGTTTCGGGCTCAAACTTGGTTTCAGGTGTAGTTATTGCCATTTCCACAGGCGGAATATAGGGCGGATTGCTTACTATTAGGTCATACTTTTCGGTATTTGCGACACCGTCAAAAATATCTCCCTCGAGTACTAAGGTATTATCCGCGCCGTTGAGTTTGACATTCTCGTCTATGTATCTTCGCGCTTCCGAATACTTTTCAACAAGCACCACCGCGCTCTCTGGGAAATCGCAGGCAAGAGAGATGCCGATACATCCGCTCCCTGCGCACAAATCGAGAATCTTGGGGCTTTCTTTGTTTTCTAAGTATTTACAGCACTCTTCTACAAGCACCTCGGTATCACTTCGAGGTATTAGTACCCCGACACCGACCTTGAAATTGTATTTATAAAAAGCCCATTCGCCTAAAATATACTGTAGCGGATATCTGATTTCGCGCTGACGAAGATTCGCCGTCAGGTTGTTCTGTTGAAACTCTGTCAGTTCCTTTGAATATTCAGTCAAAATCTGACTGTTATTAAGCCCTGTTATGTGCTTTATAATAATCTTCGCTTCATAGACGCTGTCTTCGATTCCAGCGGCTTTAAGCTTTTGTTTTATGTGATTATACGCCTCAAATATTGTCATCATTTCGCTCCACATCGGGTATTTCGGGTTCGCAGGCTTTAAGCGATGCTATTGCAATTTCTATCATATCGTCTTCGGGCTCTTTGGTAGTAAGGCGCTGAAGCCACATACCAGGCGCCGAAATTATACGGGTTATAACATTGTCATATCTTCCGCAGATTTTAAGCACTTCGTAACCCACACCGCAGATAAGAGGTATCATTAAAATTTTTGCCAACACCCAAAGCCAACGGATAGTGTAAACACCTGGAAAAATCATCTGCAAAACTGTTGAAAATATAACGCTTATAAGTATCATAAGAATCATAAACGATGTACCGCAACGGGGGTGGAAGCGTTTTTGCTTTCTAACATTTTCAACTGTAAGCTCCAAGCCTTTTTCATAACAGAAAATGGTCTTGTGCTCAGCGCCGTGGTACATAAACACACGCTTTATATCTTTCATATAAGATACTGCCCACACATAGCCGACAAATACGCTAAGCTTTACAAACTGCTCTATACACGAGCGCAAAAGCTTTGATGTAATTTCGGTACTGAAAACAAATTCAATACCCGAAACCAAAAGACGCGGAAGGTACATAAAAAGCACCACCGAAAGCAAAACGCCCAACACCGCGCCGATTACCATAATAATATTTAAAAATGCGTTACTTTCTTTATTATTCACTTTTTTTGGAGTATTCTCCTCCTCCAAATCGGCAAAACCCGATTTTTCGGCAGAAATCATAAGCGCTTTATAGCCTTGAAGCATCGATTCAACAAAGCCTACAACACCGCGAATAATAGGAAGACCGAAAATTTTATATTTTTTAGAAAGTCTTTTTTCTTCCATATAGGAAGTATCGATGCTGCCGTCGGGCAGTCGGACACAAAGAGCGGTTTTCTCAGGGCTTTTCATTAAAATCCCTTCGATTAAAGCTTGACCGCCGATTGAGGTGTATTTAGCCATTTTCCTGTTCCCTTTCACTTTGGGGTTCTTGTGTTTCTTCTATTACGGGTTCCTCATAAATCGGAAGCACCACAGTAGCAGTTGTACCAACATTCTCAGTACTTTCGATAAACAAAAGTCCGTCATGCTGTTTTATAATTTCATCCGCAACAGCAAGTCCTATACCCGAACCGCGCACTGTTTTATTAGCTTTATAGAATTTTTCCTTAACCCTATCGATATCCTCTGCAGGAATACCCACGCCCGTATCCTTAACGGTAATTCTTACGCACGCTTCCTCGATGCCGAGGTTTACAAGCACCTGTCCTCCCGCTTCGGTATATTTAACCGCATTGTCAATAACATTTATAAAGACCTGCTTCAAGCGGTTTTTATCGCCCATAACAGTTATTTCTTCGTTCGGTATAGTGAATGCCAAATCGATTTTCTGCTTTTTAGCAAGCTCGACATACATATCAACTGATTCCCTAAGAATAAGACAAACATCCATCGGTTGAGATACAAGAGAGAGTCTTCCTGTCTGCATACGCGAAAAGTCGAGCAGTTCTTCAACAAGGCTTGATAAACGGTCGGCTTCCGAAAGCACAACGTCAAGTCCTCTTTGCACTAATTCCTGGTCTGTGCCCAACGACATTTTTGCCGTTTCACCCCAACCGCGAATTGCTGTAAGCGGTGTGCGAAGTTCGTGCGAAACCGAAGAAATAAAATCGTTCTTAATGTTTTCAGAATTGCTAAGCTCAGATGCCATATAGTTTATCGCATCGCAAAGCTCACCTATTTCGTCATCCTTTTTGATTTCAATTCTTGAATCAAAATTACCCATCGCAATTGTGCGCGCAATATTACTTACATCGCGTATCGGGTTTACAATCGACTTCACAAAGAAAAGCCCCGTAACGCCTGTAACCGCGAGAATTGTAACGCAAATCAGAATAACAATCGCCGTAACATGACCCATAAGTCTATTAGCACGCGACATTGAGGTTATCCAACGGTAAGCCCCAAGCTCCTCGCCTTTTTCGGTATAGAGCATTGTAGTACCCGCCATTATAGACTCTTTGGTATTGCTTTTTCCTTTATAAGTCTGAAACTTTTTAGTTTCTTTGGCTTTTACATAATCGGGCATTTCGCCTACATCAGCAGAAAAGCCTGTTGTTGATACAATCACTCTGCCGAGGCTGTCTATTACCTGCACTTCGATTTTATCCTTGTGCTTAAAATTGCCCGCAATAGAAATCGCGGTGTCGGTAAAGGTTTTATGGTTTGTACTGACAAGCACCGAAAATTCGTCAGAATAATCTATCGCAAGGTCTTCAATTTTTTCTGCATAAAGAGAACTATAAAGCGAAGAGAATGCAACCGCCGCAATACATGCCGCAAGAGCGATTACAAGAAAAATATTTATAAACCATTTGTATGTAATACTTTTAAACTTGATATCAAGACGCACGGTCACTTCTCCTTTCGAAAAATTTTAACATTTAATTATCGTGTATTCCACTTATAACCCATACCCCATACGGTAATAAGGCGCTGCGGCTCGGACGGGTTATCCTCAATCTTCATTCTAAGACGTCTTACATTAACGTCTACTATCTTTTCTTCGCCGAAGTAATTACTGCCCCAGACCTTTGTTAAAATTTCGGTTCTGCCAAGAGCAACATCGGGGTTAGTGAAAAAGTATTCAACCATCTGAAACTCAACCTGTGTGAGTTCAATGTTAACGCCGTTTTTAAGCAAGGTTCTCTTTCTCAAATTAAGGGTAAACTCACCCAAAGTTATATCGTCAGAAACGGCAGACGCAGATGCAGGTACATACATCTCAACCCTGCGGTAGAGCGAATCTACACGCGCCAACAATTCAGTAGGGCTAAAGGGCTTTGTTATATAATCGTCAGCGCCAATCATAAGGCCGCTTATTTTATCCATTTCCTGAGTTCTGGCTGTCAGCATTATAATACCCAAGGTTTCACTTCTCTTGCGAAGCTCTTTACAAAGAGTGAAGCCGTCCATACCTGGCATCGAAATATCGAGAAGCGCTATGTCGAAGCCTTCGGGGTCATTGTCATAAATCTCAAGTGCTTCTTCGCCCGATCCTGCTTCAACAACAGTGTAGCCTACTCTTTTCAAATTTATCGCTTCGAACTCGCGGATTGCTACTTCATCTTCTGCTATCAAAATTCGTTTCACTTTTCACTCACTCCTGTGTATAAATTCCGAAGTTAGACTTAACTTCCTCGATAGTAACACCTTTATCTTTTGCTTCCTTGGAAATTCTGCAAGCAATAACCGCATTGTCGTTTTCACCGATTCTAATCAGATTCAAAGCGTCGTAAATGCCGTTTTCCCAATCTTTTTTATTTATCGCCCGCATATAAAGAAGACTTTTGCCAACACTCATTTCTTCAGTGTCGTAGGTGTAAATTTCGCGAATGCGGTTATCGGTATCCTTAAGAATTGCAATATTTCCAACCCATTTTGCCGGTATATTGTAATAATATCCGTCAAGCACATTTATCATTGAGGTTACCTGCGTGGTGAGAATTTCGCCGTTAAATGAACACCAGTTTGTAAGATAAAGCTTTTCGGCAACCTCGCTTTTTGAAACCGAGGGGACATTAAGCTGAACAGGTATCTCCAGAACACCGTCCTTATTAAAGTCTTGTGTGTTAAAGCTTGCCGAACGCAAGGTAAGTGATGTTTCCTTTGTCTGTTCGTCGAAAAGCGGATTTAAAAGTTTATCCCTTTCAAAAATCAGAACCTCGGTTATAGCGCCGATACCCTTTACCGAATCGATATACACAGCGCCCTTACCTGAAGAAAGTTCCGACACAACAGGATGACCGAAAGATTCAACCTTACTGTCAAGCTGTGCTTTACCCAAAAGCACTATACCCTGTTCCGACATACCGTAAAGCGAAGCGGTATTCTGACTTTTTTCAGTGTCGACATCTATTATCAAAATTTCGTTAGTTTTATTATCGTCAAGATTACAAGTAGCAAAATGGGTGTATCTTTTAAGAATACGCTGGGTTAAAGTATTGTCCTTAAAACTGTAAACCGCCAACTGCATTTCGCTTGTGCCATAGATTTGCCAGCCGACAAGAATCTCACTCACGCCATCGTTATCCAAATCACAGAACTCAACTCTATGTACACCCGAAGCCACAATGGTCTGGCTACCCGACGACTGCCAGCCTCCCTCTTTCTTGACAACGGCGTTAATGTTCATTGTTTCAACATCGCCCTCTTTTACCGAATAAAAGGCGAAAGCTTCTGACAAACCGTCACCGTTAACATCCTTTTGCACTACTGCTGAGCGATATTCACCACTTTGAGGATATTTGAGCGTGTATGATTTTGTCACACTATCTTTTATAGCACTTGAAATAAGCTTCAAATCATCTGAAAGGGCGGGTGATGATAGCAACTCTGCCGTATCGGTGGTGAAAAAATCACAACCGCAAAACAAAAATGCCATGACGAATACAAATATTCCCAACACTAACTTTTTAACCATAATTTCGCCTCTCCTTTCAGTACATAAATATTCAAAATATATTATAACACAAGTATCATAAAAAATAAAGATTTTTATTTATAATATTAAAAAATTTTACCTTTCCTTGACATAGAAGCGTTTTGGTGTTAAAATATGATAGATAATGGCTTAGTTTTCTAGGTTATTAACTTTGTTTTTTGTGGATTTTGGCGAACCGCAGAAATACGAAGATTCATATTACGGGAGGTAAATGCACGGCTCCCGTCTTGAGTTCAAGAAAATTCCGTGTTTAAAATATAGGAGGTGCATTAAGTGCAACCATACATCATTATGGGTGTCGTTGCAGTTGTGCTTGCTGTAGTCGGCTTTGTTGTAGGCTCTGCCTACCGCCGCAAGTCTGCGGAAACCGCAATAGGCTCTGCCGAAGACGAAGCAAGACGCATCTTGAACGATGCCATAAAACAAAGCGAACAAAAGAAAAAAGAAGCTTTATTAGAAGCAAAAGATGAAATTCACACCTTGCGTCAAGAAACCGAAAAGGACCTGCGCGAACGCCGTTCCGAAGTACAGCGCCAAGAGCACAGACTTCAGCAAAAGGAAGAAACTCTTGACAGAAAAATCGACAATCTCGAAGCCAAGGAAGAAAAATTGGCTCAGCGTTCTAAAGAGATTGACGCCCGTATCGAAGAATGTGACCGCATTAAGCAAAGCCAGATGGATTTACTCGAAAAAATCTCAGGCTTTACAAAAGAACAGGCAAAGACACACCTTTTACAGTTACTCGACGACGAGCTTACACACCAAAAGGCTGTTAAGATTTTAGAGCACGAGCAACAGACCAAGGACGAATGTGACCGCATTGCCAAAAACATTATCTGCCACGCTATTCAGCGTTGCGCTGCTGACCATTCGGCAGACCTTACCGTTTCGGTAGTACCGCTTCCGAATGACGAAATGAAGGGCAGAATTATCGGTCGCGAGGGCCGAAACATCCGCGCTCTCGAAACCGCAACAGGTGTCGACCTTATTATCGACGATACACCTGAAGCTATAACCCTTTCAAGCTTTGACCCTGTAAGACGCGAAATTGCACGCGTTTGTCTTGAAAAGCTTATTCTTGACGGCCGTATCCACCCCGCAAGAATCGAGGAAAGCGTTGCAAAAGCTACTGCAGAGGTTAACGCCACCATTAAAGAAACAGGTGAACGCGCCATTATTGATGCTGGTGTTCCCAACATTCACCCCGAACTTGTCAAGCTTCTCGGTAAACTTAAATACCGCACAAGCTACGGACAAAATGTGCTTAACCATTCACTCGAGGTTTGCTACCTTTCAGGCTTACTCGCTGCCGAGCTCGGAGCTGATGTAACCCTCGCAAAACGCGCAGGTTTACTCCACGATATTGGTAAAGCGCTTGACCACGAGCAAGAAGGTACACACATTCAGTTGGGTGTTGAAGCGGCTAAGAAATACCGCGAAAGCGAAACTGTTATTCACGCTATCCACGCTCACCACGGCGAAGTTGAAGCTAAAACCCTTATCGCTTGCATTGTTCAAGCTGCCGATGCTATCTCGGCTGCCCGTCCGGGCGCTCGCCGCGAAAACATCGAAAGCTATATCAAGAGACTCGAAAAATTGGAGGAAATCGCCAATTCCTTTAATGGTGTTGAGGGCTCATTTGTAATTCAGGTAGGCCGCGAAATCCGCATAATTGTTAAACCCGAGGTTGTAACCGAAGACCAGATGGTACTTATGTCACACCAGATTGCCGATAGAATCGAGAACGAACTCGAATATCCGGGACAAATCAAGGTTAACGTTATCCGCGAAAGCCGCGCTGTTGACTACGCAAAATAATAAAAAATACGCGTTGCAGAAATTCTGCAACGCGATTTTTTATTCCTTAATCTTTATTCTTCTTAGAACGATTGCTAATACCATACCTACGACAATCGCTACAACCAAATCAAAAATCACAGTGAGTAAAAAGGTTAAAACCAATATTAAAATATCACTCCAAACAGCACTCTTTAAAACATCTAAAAACTTGCGCCACTCACTCATATTGTAAGCAACGATAAAGAGTATTGCCGCAATGGTAGGCATTGGTATAAGTCCTGCAAAGCGCATTAAAAACATCAACACCAAAAGCAAAACTACCGAGTGAGTCATACCTGCAATCGGCGTCCTGCCGCCATTTTTAATATTTGCCGCTGTTCTTGCAATAGCACCCGTAGCAGGAATACCGCCGAACAGCACCGACAGTATATTACCCACGCCCTGAGCTGTAAGCTCTGCATTGGAATTATGCTTTGTGCCAACCATACCATCCGCCACTACACAAGAAAGCAAAGATTCAATAGCCGCCAAAAGTGCAATGGTAACTGCCGAGGGCAAAGCATTTAACACTGTCTGAGAATTGATTTCAAGCGTATCCACCGTAAGCGCGGGAAACCCTGACGGAATTGTGTAAAGCTCACCGATAGTATTAACACCACTGTCAATAACGGGCAAAAATTTGACAATTAAAGCGCTCATAACAACCGCAATAAGCGAGGGAGGTACGCGTTTTTCAAGCTTGGGATAAATAATAAGTATCGCAAGTGATACCACACCAATTAAAAGTGCCTGCCAACTGAATGTCGGCAATGCCTCAATATTTGCCTCGATTTTTTCCATTGTTTCAATGGGACGAATACCGTCAGCGTATGTAAAACCAAAAAAATCTTTAATCTGACCTAAGAGTATTGTAACAGCAATACCCGAAGTAAAACCTATTGTTATGGTTTTTGGTATAAATTTTATAAGCGTACCAAGCTTACACAAGCCCATAATAATAAGCAAAAGTCCCGCAATGAGCGTTGCTATGATAAGACCGTTCATACCCTGCTTAGCGACAACACCTGCAACAACTGTGGCAAATGCGGCAGTCGGCCCCGCAATCTGAACGGTACTACCACCCAAAAGCGATACCGCAAAGCCTGCAAAAACGGCTGTATAAACACCGCAGACGGGCTCTACACCAGAAGCCAATGCCAATGCAATCGAAAGCGGCAAAGCGATAATTGCAACAATCACACCTGCAACAATATCATTAACACACTGTTTTGCCGTATAACCCTTAATACTTTCAAAAAGCTTCGGCTTTAAATAAAATCCTTGCATTTTGCTCACCTTTAACAAAAATTAACCCTAACAGTATAGCATAAGTTTTTTAAAGAAGCAATCCGCAAATTCGACAAAAAAGCACCCATTTTGCTCTTTTCAAACATTCATTTTTAAATCCCTTTACTTTACCGTTTTTTAAGTAATGCTACCGTCTCAACTGTTGTTTCACCGTCCCAACAGATTTTTGTTATATTATCTTCCCCGTCATAAAAGACGGGGAATTTAAAACTAATGCTTTTCAGCACTCTTCCATCGGGTTGCTCTTCTGGGAAAATCTCAACACTATCAATGAACGTGTTAAAAAACTTCTTCTTTTCGGCATCGGTGAAGTTTTTATACATTATACCATAGTACTGCAAAAAAAGAAATACATTTTCTCCTGTTATTTTTTCTTCTTGAATATTTATAATTCGAGACTGCAAATCTTCAATTTTTTCTTCCACGATTTCAATTTCATCATAGAAGGAATAAAGTCTGTTTTGCATATCTTGATATTTTTTATCATAATGCTTATCCGTAACATCGAGATTATCAATTTGGGAAGCTAACTTTCGTTTTGATACAACAAGTTGATTTAATTCCTTTTTGAAAACAGAAAGTTCTTTTTCCAATTCGTCTGTGCTTATTCGGGTGTTGATTTTCTCACACAAAGCCTTTTCAAATATTGGATTTAAAATAAGCTTCTCAATTACCTCCTCAACAGCCCCGTTAATAATTGTCTGATTCCATTGCTTATGATAATCGCAATTATGACCATCCACCTTCATGCGATGTTTACAAGCGTAATAGAAATGGTCTTTGTATATCGTACCATCCGGCTTTCTTTTACGATTGATATTGCCATACATTGCAGCTCCACAAACCGGACAACGAAGGATTCCCGATAACAGATGCTCGTGTTCCAGGTTATAAATTTTTTCTCTTTTTACACCTAATTTCTTGATTTTTTGTTGAGCAAGTTCCCAATCCTCAACCGAAACTAATGCTTCATGCACACCATTATATATAGGATACTCCTCTTGCTTAACAACGTGAAATTCATTTCGGGTTCCATTTATCTTTTCGGTTTTACGCCTACCAAACGCTATTTTACCGCAGTAAACGGGATTTCTGATAGCCTGTTTAATAAATCCGGGCGAAAACAAACTGAGTTTTCCGTTTTGCCTTGGCTTTTTAGTAATACCGTGCTGATTTAAATACCTTGCAATACCATTAGCGCCCATATTGGTGGTAATATACAAATCAAAAATCAGTTTGATTGCTTCGGCCTCATCTTCCGCAATCTTCAGTTCTCCTTTTTCGAGAAAGTACCCATAAGGGGCAAAACCGCCATTCCATTTCCCTTCACGTGCTTTTTGTTTTCTACCCTCCATAGTTTGAACAAGGATATTTTCACGTTCAATTTCCGCCACAGCCGAAAGAACGGAAATCATAAGTTTACCACTATCCTTAGAGCTATCAATTCCGTCTTCTACGCATATAAGATTGGCTCCAAAATCCTGCATTATTTGTAAAGACGAAAGCACATCGGCGGCATTTCTGCCAAAACGCGAAAGTTTAAATACTAAAACATAATCAATTTTATCTTTGCCACTCTCAATATCATCAAGCATTCTTTTAAAATCAGGTCGGCCACCAATGTTCTTGCCCGACTTACCCTCATCGCTATATTCACCACAAACGTGCATTTCTTGATATTCTGCATATTTGTAAAGTTTTTCTTTTTGGGCATCAAGGCTATACCCATCAACCTGCATTGAAGTAGATACACGGGTATAAATATAACAATTTAATCTTTTCATTTAATTCAACTCCTTTGTAAATTTACCTTGCTTTAATTTTATATTCTTACATAGTAAAGACAACTGTACGGAGCAGAAATCTGCTCCGTACAGTTTTGGTTTAAGCGGATTTTACGCCTGGCAAATTTGCCGCGTTTTTATTTGATTTCGGGATTTTATCACCATATTTTTCTATCATATCGGCAAGAAAATCGACCATTTGATTAAAGGCAATTTTTTGCTCTTTTGTAAAACCTTCTATGCCTTGCAAATTAAAGTCACAAGTACACTCCGCCGATTTATTATTTAATATATAATGAAAAGCAGACTTGATTCGTTTTAAAATATCAATTATTTTCTTCATACAATCACCTCGCATCCTTTTGTTTATTGCGATAATTTTTCTCGCAAAGCCTTATAATTTCATCTTCGATTTGCTGAACTGTATAATTCTTCGGGAAATACTTGCGAAGTTTTTCGGTAGGAATTTTGACACGTTCCTTTTGGTTTGCTTTTTCTTCCTCCATAATCTCTGCAATCACTTCGGGTGTAAGACCTTCACCTTGGCTTATCTTCTTAAACCTACAAGCCTGCGAAAGTGACGGGGTGCAATCGCTTTGCTCAATCTGTTCTAATAGGTCTTGCTGTTCCTGTTCATTGAGGTAGGAAAGCTCAACGGCGGGAGTAAATGAAATACGACCATCATCCACATATTGCAGGATTTCAGGAATAAGATTGGTAAGGCGGATATAACGCTTAATCGTATCCTTGCTCGTGCCAACATCATCAGCTATTTGTTCGGTTGCTAACTTCGGTGCAAGTTGCTCCGAAGTTAGATCTGCACGGAAACCCTTATGCGCTAATGCTTCCGCTTTCATCTTATAAGCGAAAGCTTTTTCTGACGGCAAAATATGCTCTCTGTGGAGGTTGCTATCCACAAGCACAATAGCTGCCGCATCACGATCAAGGGATACGACTAAGGCAGGGACTTCTGTAATCCCTGCCTTTCTGCTTGCCATAACCCGTCTGTGACCGGATATGATTTCATATTCATCTTTAGTGTTTTCAAGTGGTCGGACAATAACGGGAGATACAATGCCGTGTTTCTTAATGCTTTCGGCAAGAGCCTCCATTTCCTCATTGTCTTGAACCTTATAGGGGTGGTTTTCAAATGCTCGTAATTTATCTATCGCAATAATTTTCTTTGTGCTTTTCATTATTATTTAATCCTTTCTCTTTTGTTTTTGTAGGTGCATTTATTTCAATGTCGTGTTCGGTTTTAAGCAAATTCCAGACTTTCGGAAAACGTTCCAAAGCGGAGTCTGCTATTTTGAGTTGTTCTCGCAACGGAGTGATTTTCTCTGTAATTTCCCTTGCGGCTTTCAGTTTTTCTTGTCGCTCTTCGTGGGTTTTCGGGCGGCGGTTACTGTTGCGGATTTTAGACCTTTCGGCTTCAAGTGCGGCAATCTCGCTTTCCTTTTCACGGCAAAAAGTGGTGAGTTCACCGACGGTCTTGATGTTATTGTTTTTAAGGAATGAGTACTCCTTTTTAAGTTGTCGTTCAAAGGTTAAGGCTTCCCGCAGTAGCGGAGAGTGTGCCTGACCGCCTTCGCCCCAAGCTTCTATATCCCGTGTAAGCTTTAAAA
Source organism: Acutalibacteraceae bacterium (assembly GCA_045578885.1). Lineage (GTDB taxonomy): Bacteria > Bacillota > Clostridia > Oscillospirales > Acutalibacteraceae > UBA737. The sequence goes on from JAZNLE010000063.1 coordinate 15,770, forward strand.
GTTGCAGTAGGATATAGAAAACTGTGTCAATCAAGATGGTTGCAGTATCGTGAGAGTGGTTAATTTCAAATTCAAGTTCTTGCTCCAACTGCAACAAAGGACTTCTCCGAGCACGGTAAATAACAGCATAGTGATATTCTGAGTGGCGGTTATTAGCAAGTCGTCTTTCTATTGCATCAACGGAGTAATTTGCACCAAGAGAATCAAGACGAACAGGTTTTTTCCATCCATCCGCAATAATGGTGATATGCTCATAATTATCGTCCCTTACGATTTTGTATCCGAGCCCGTTGAGATTGGCGCTAAAGGATTTCCAAGTCGTTGAGTTTTTGATGATAGAGTCAATGTCTTTGCGTAGCATATCTCGATGGGTCATTCCGCCGTTTTTCTTTGCCCAATATTCTTTTTTGATACTGCCTTTGAATTTGCTTGGAGGGAGAACGCTTTTTCCACGCTCTTTACAGATAAGGTCGGATATTTCTCTGAGCTTGTAATGGTCGGAAACGTGGTTTTCAAATTTCCTGCCCGTTTTAAACGATACCGAATTAACCACAAGATGATTATGAATGTTATCGGTGTTTAGGTGGGTAGTAACGACAACCTCGTAATCTCTCCACATACGCTTTGCCGTTTCAATTCCAATTTTGTGCGCTTCATCGGGAGTGACCTCACCGGTCTTGAAACTTTGGAAACCATGATAAGCAACGTTGCCACCAAACTTTCTGTAACGCTGTTTAGTGGTCATCATACATTGATAGGCTCTTTGCTTCGGGCAGTTAATTGCAGACACATACATCGTTTGGTCGGTCTTTTTATCGTTCTGGGCGTAACGGAGCGTTGCATAAAGATCTTCGTCCAAATATCTTTTATCAGTGGTTTTGTCGGGGTTATTAGCGTAGTCAATAACTTCCTTTAATCGGGATTTAACGGGCCAGAATCCTGTGGTCGCCATTTTTTCAAATCCTCCTTTCCGGGAAGCAGCAATTCGGAGTGAATGCGATCTATCAATTCAAGCAAGGCACTTTGAGTTGCGGGTAATAATAAATTATCTGCATTGCAAAGCTCACAAAGTTTTTCGTAGAAAACATAAAAGGCATCAGAATGGAGCGCTCTCGGCTCATATCCCAATGCCCTTTGCAGCATATATTCGCTA